>JAKITZ010000087.1 GCA_021647805.1 Robiginitomaculum sp. | reverse complement strand
AACCGTGAAACACAATCGGCGCGCAGCCCAGCGGCTCCACCCATTGGATAACTTTTCGCAGGCCGCCCTGCAAGGCCGTGCACAGGTTGTCTCGCATCGAGACATCATACAGCGCAAAGGTTGGCTGGCGGAAAAAACCGCCGCCTTCGCGCGGGCTATGCGCCATGGCCATGGGCTGCCCCGCCGCCTCGCAGGCAAAGCGCAAACCGGCCACCAAGCGCGGCGGGAAAAACGGGCTATCGGCGGCCACGCTGACAATATGGGAAAAGCCGTTATCCGCCGCCCAATCCATGCCCGCAAGCACGCCCGCAAGGGGGCCGGCAAAGCCCTCGATACTATCACCCACCACCGGCAGGCCAAAGCTGGCAAAGCGCGCCGGGTCGCCATTGGCGTTCAGCATCAGCGCCTCCACTTGCGGGGAAATACGGCTAAGCACATGGCCTAGCATCGGCTGCCCCCCGAGCGCCAACAGGCACTTATCGCCCCCGCCCATGCGGCTGGATTGCCCACCCGCCAGCACCACGCCGGCAATACCGAGCCAAATTAGCAAACTGCGCCAGTTAAAACTCGAATCTGGATTACCCAGAGCAATCCCGGCAACAAAATAGGCAAATCCGAGACCGATGGGAATCCCCAGAGCGTAAACAGCCAAAGCACCGGATCGTTTTTCCTTTGGGTATAAATCTGAAATGATTGAATGCGATGGCGGACTGCCGCCGGCTTCACCAATCCCGACGCCAATCCGCGCCAGACCAATTTGAACAAAATTACCTGCCATTCCGGTGAACGCCGTAAAGGCACTCCATACAGCTAAAGATGTAGCAATAATATTAACGCGATTATAGCGGTCGGCCAACCAAGCTATAGGCAGGGCGGTGACAGTATAAAACAGCGCAAACAAAAAGCCTTTCAAAAGCCCCATCTGGGTATTGGTCAAGCCAAGGTCGGCTTGTATGAAAGGTGACAATATGCCGATAATTTGACGAACAATAAAATTAAACGCATAGACTAATGTCAAAAGTAAAAGCACTATCGTGCGGTAATTTTTATTCTCGCTCATGGTGTTCCCATTATTGTTTGTTGTATTTAGCCGGATAATAGCCCCAGTATTTAAGGGCGCTGATAAGTAGAGCGGTAAGCTATTACATTCTATGTTGCTTATAGACAATACCGTGCGCTTCTTGCAATTCACGAACATATTGAATGATACCGCCAATGTCTTCGTCTTTTACATTTGGTCGTGGCGGCATATCACCAAATTGCCAATGGTGCTGCACAGTTCCTTGCTTAATTGCTCGATAAAATGACATGTCGTTGTGATGACCGGGGTTATATATCTCATGGATCCATGGCGGGCCGATTTGGCTTCCCATCATATCTGACCCATGGCATGAGGAACAATTTTTGTCATAAGCAATTTTACCTTGTACGGCCAACGGTGTGAATTGTACTTCACCGGACGTATCCGTGGTGTTTTTTGTTGTTTCGTCTTTAGTCGTAGAAGGCGGCGCCTCACAAGCCACAAGAGCAAATGCAGTAACCATCATTATAATTGGCAAAACCGCCCTTTTATTCATTTTCAGCATCATTACTTCCAATAGCTCTTGCTTGTTTTCAAAACATACGGTTTTAAATAACCCTATCAGACAGAGAATAGCAAATTATCACACAAAGATAAGTCTGCTTTTTTATCAAAGAGTTTTTTGAATGTCTTTTTCCTCAAACTTTGCTAGATAAACATTGTTCGTATCTGTTTTACCCCAACCATAAAGGCTGCTTTAAGATGAGCATTAAACTATCGACCGGTTTTGCCGATAATATTTCCAATAAAGAAACCCGAAATGCGGTAATTAAAACCGTCCAGGTTTTGGCAGAGGCTGCTAAAAAAATCGCCTATTTGTGCGCACATGGGCCATTGCTTGAAGGTCTTGGCGCAAATACTGGCGCAAATAATGCTGATGGTGATGACCAAAAGGCGCTGGACATTCAATCAGACGAGATAATTATAGCTCTGCTAAAAAATGCCCCGGTGGCATATTATGCTTCCGAAGAAGAAGAGGGGATCAACACACTTGATCCATCAGCGCCTATTTGTGTGGCTTCTGATCCGTTGGACGGCTCATCAAACATTGATACCAATGTTTCCATCGGTACTATTTTTTCCATATTACCAACCATGCCAGGTGCGGCTGAAAACTCTTTCTTCAGACCGGGAAAAGAACAACTTGTTGGCGGGTTTTTTGTTTATGGCCCGCAAACCAGTTTGATCATTACCACTGGAAACGGTGTTGAATTATATGTGCTGGAGCCTAAATCAAAACAGTTTGTGTTGGCGATAGGTGACTTGCAATTAGCCACCGCAAAGGCGGAATATGCAATTAATGCCGCTAATGCCAGACACTGGCAGCCACCAATACAAAACTTCATCAATGATTGCCTTGCTGGTGTTGATGGTCCATTGGCTGAAAATTATAATATGCGCTGGGTTGGATCCTTGGTTGCCGATGCTTCACGGATTCTGTCCAGAGGTGGATTGTTTTTATATCCGGCTGATGCTCGCACGGGTTACGAAAAAGGCAGGTTACGACAATTATATGAAGCAAATCCGGTGTCCTTTGTTATCGAGCAAGCTGGTGGTAGCGCAACAGATGGCAAGACCAGGATAATGGAATTACCCTTAAGTGACCTGCATCAACGAGTTGGCTTTGTCTTTGGCTCGAAAAAACAGGTAGAAATAGTCTCGCATTATTGATTCTACAAAACCACAATTCGTCATAAGGAAATGTGCTGATGACAAACAATGACACACCAACACCTAAGCAAATGGCCAATGCAATCAGGTTTTTGGCCATCGACGCGATACAAGCCGCCAATTCTGGTCATCCGGGCGCACCAATGGGCTTGGCCGATGCGGCAACCACATTGTTTACCAAGCACATAAAACTTGATCCGACTTGCCCCCATTGGCCGGATCGTGACCGGTTTGTCTTATCCGCGGGACATGCCTCAATGTTGCAATATGGATTGCATTATCTGCTTGGCTATAAAGATATGAGCATAGAGCAGATTAAAAACTTTCGACAATTAGGGGCCATCACTGCCGGCCACCCTGAATATGGCCATGTGGACGGAGTTGAAGCCACCACCGGCCCGTTGGGGCAAGGCATTGCCATGGCGGTTGGTATGGCGCTGGCCGAGCGTATGAATAATGCCAAATTTGGCGATGAATTGGTTGATCATTATACTTGGGTGATGGCTGGTGATGGTTGTCTTATGGAGGGCATTAGCCACGAAGCGATTGATCTAGCCGGTCACATGAAATTAAATAAACTGGTTTTGTTTTGGGACGATAATTCTATTACCATTGATGGCGGTACTGATCTTTCTACCAGCACCGACCAGATAAAACGCTTTGCCGCCTCGGGTTGGCAAGTAATAGAGGTTAATGGTCATGACGATAAAGCCATAGATCAGGCAATCATTGCTGCAAAAAGCAATAACACACAACCAAGCTTAATTGCCCTTAAAACCATAATAGGCCAAGGTTCACCCAACAAATCAGGAACCAATAAAGTTCATGGTGCGCCCTTGGGAGAAGAAGAAATCGCCGCCACCAGAAAGGCTTTAAACTGGTCGGCTCCGGCATTTGAAATACCAAATGATATTTTAGATGCGTGGAGAGCCTCGGGGAGAAAAAGCGTTGCCACCCAAGAAAAATGGCAACAGCGATTAAATACTTCGAGCGACAAAGAAGCCTTCATGGCGGCTATGCAAACAAAAGTAAGCAGTGATTTGGAAGCTGTTATTACCGAATTAAAGCAAAAATTGATCAAAGATCAACCAAAACAAGCCACCAGAGTGGCCTCACAAAAAACACTGGAAGTTATCAATCCGGTTATAACCAATACAGTTGGTGGCTCGGCCGACCTTACTGGCTCGAATAATACTTTAACTGCTGATCTGTCGGTTATATCGCCGGATAATTACGATGGAAGATATATCTATTATGGCGTGCGTGAACATGCGATGGCCGCAATAATGAACGGCATGGCCCTACACGGTGGGTTTATTCCCTATAGCGGTACTTTTTTGGTGTTTGCCGGTTATATGCTGGGCGCAATGCGGCTTTCAGCGTTGATGGGATTACGAGTAATTTACGTTCTTACCCATGACAGCATCGGCCTTGGCGAAGATGGGCCAACCCACCAACCGGTAGAAACCTTGGCGACATTACGAAGCCTGCCAAATATGTTTGTGTATCGGCCTTGCGATGCCATTGAAACCGCAGAAAGCTGGCAATGTGCATTAAACGAAACAAATGCACCGTCAACGCTGGCGTTAACCCGCCAAGGGCTACCAATGTTGCGCGTTGAGAATAGCGACGAAAATCTCTGTGCCAAAGGTGCGTATATATTGCGAGGAACAAAACCCACACGTGATATTACTTTAATCGCCACCGGTTCCGAAGTGTATTTGGCAGTAGAAGCCGCCGCTGAACTGGCAAAGCAAAACATACAAGCAGCCGTGGTTTCAATGCCGTGTCAGGAAAAGTTTGAGCAACAAGACAAGCAATATCGTGAAGCTGTATTAGGAAATGCCCCGCGCATTGCCATAGAGGCGGCGGTGGAGTTTGGCTGGTCGCGTTATACTGGCTCGGCCGATAATTTTATTGGTATGAGTGGCTTTGGTGGTTCAGCACCAGCAGATCAGCTATACGAGCATTTTGGAATTACAGTTGCGGCAATAGTCGCAAAAGCCAAAAGTATATTATAACTCAGTTAAGCAGGAGCGATAAATGAGCACAACATTAATTTCACCGAGCATTTTGTCGGCAGATTTTGCGCAATTAGGGCGCGAGATCGAGGCTGTCGAGCAAGCCGGCTGTGACTGGGTGCATATTGATGTAATGGACGGTCATTTTGTTCCGAACTTAACCATCGGCGCCGATGTTTGCGCCGCCATCAGGCCGCACATTAAAACCGTGATGGACGTGCATTTGATGATCGAGCCGGCTGATCCGTATTTGCAGGCGTTTGCTGATGCTGGCGCTGATAATATATCCATTCACCCCGAAGCCTGTCCGCATCTGGATCGCAGTTTGCAAGTTATCCGCGATCTTGGTTGCAAGGCTGGCGCGGCATTAAACCCTTCCACCAGTGAAGCCGTTCTGGAATATGTTCTTGACCGGTTGGATATGGTTATTGTGATGAGCGTAAACCCCGGGTTTGGCGGGCAAAGTTTTTTGGCCAGTCAGACTGATAAGATCCGCCGCCTAAAGGCCATGATCGGTGATCGTGATATATTGATCGAAGTTGATGGCGGTATCAATCCAACAACAGCACCTTTGGTGGTGGCTGCTGGCGCTGATGTTTTGGTTGCAGGATCGGCTGTGTTTGGCAAAGGTGCGCAAAGCATGGACACTTACAGAGCTAATATTACAGCAATCCGTGATGCCGCAGATACCGCTCGTTCTTGAAGTTTATTTTTTACCAAAAGCCGCAGACAATGCCGCGTGCTGATCAGAAACCGCATTAGTTTGCGCTTTGCGGCCTTGTTCGCCGTAAATTTGCGCATCAAGGCGGCTAATACGATCGAATACTTTATCTGTGCGGGCGATCAGGTCTTGTAAGGTAGCTGGCGTTTGCTTGTTGTCCAGATCTGCCTTTCTGATTTTGTCACGACCTAGGCGATATTTCTCGTCACAAGCATCTTCAATGCTCATTTCTTTTTCACGAACCGCTCTTTGTACCAATAACCAGCTAGCTACCTGCATTAACCGCGTAGTCAAACGCATGCTTTCACCAGCATAAGCCAATGCGCCGTCTCTTGGTAAAGCTCGGCTTTCTTCACGGCCTGGCCCGTCAAGGTAAGCAGCGGCCTCTTCAACCAGATCCATGCCTTCGCGAAAAGATCGCGAAAACAACTCAGAAGCAGTAAAATCATTCAATTGGGCAGCAAATTCATCAGTCATATTGCATATCTCGTCTCAAAAGGGAGCAAAAAGGAGTATTTGACAATGGATACTGCAAACACCTTGCCATTTTTTTTATGATTTGCCAAATAAAGCATTTGCAGCGCTCATTCCAGTTGATTTTTGTTTGTGAGCTTGCCTTGTTCGTACAATTTCTTGCTCAAATAGAATAATTCTCTGCTCTAGCTCCGCCACTGAAAAATCATATAAATCGTCGCCAATGGCCGCAGGTTTTTTTGTCTGTGGTAAATCGTCTTCTAGGTTCATTTTGTTTCCACAACTTAGCTCTACTTATGATATATACCGTAAACGGTAACAAAAAACCAGTAATAAAAATTCTACAAGCCATAAGAAAAGGCAGTATTGACGCTTTGCTTTTTAGCAAAACAGCTTTATAAGTCATAATAATTGTTAGCTTTGGTATTATTTCTCTAAGGCTAACATCTGGTACAGCCCGGCTGATCAGCCGGGCTTTTTATATTTTGGAGCTATTTTGATGACCGATATTTTGATGCCAAAGGCAACTGCCGTCTGGCTGGTTGACAACACGTCACTGACATTTTCTCAAATAGCTGATTTTTGTTCTATGCACCCTTTGGAAATCAAAGGCATTGCCGATGGCGATGTGGCACAAGGTGTGCGTGGCCTTGATCCAATTAGCGGCGGACAATTAACCCGCGACGAAATCAAAAAAGCCGAAGATGACAGCGATTATCGAATGATTGCGGTAATTCCCAAGCACGCTGATAAAATGCAACAAAAGCGTAGAGGCCCGCGTTACACTCCGGTATCCCGTCGTCAAAACAGACCTGATTCAATTGCATGGATTGTTCGTAATCACCCTGAGGTTTCCGACGTACAAATTTCCAAATTAATCGGCACGACCAAACCAACCATTATTTCGGTTCGTGATCGTACCCATTGGAATGCCAGCCAGATTAAACCTGTTGACCCAGTATCAGTTGGCCTTTGTACACAAATTGACCTTGATTCTGTGGTTAAAATAGCCGCTGAGAAAAAACGTATTGCTGATGAAAAAGCCGGTATTGTTCATGACCCGGTGGAAGAAGATACATTGGCGCCAGCTGATGAGCCAGTTGACCTTACACCAAAAAAGGTTAGTGCCGAGTCGGTCTTTGGTTCGTTTTCAGACGATAAAAGCTAGAGCAGGTTTTAAGCCGAGTCTATCGTATAATTCAGTGCCAATCGTCCACCATCTGCGTACAAACACTGCCCGGTAATATAGCTGGCATCTTTGGACGCAAGAAATTGTACGATGCTAGCGATTTGTTCCGGCTCGCCGATATGGCCAAGCGGGGTACGTGACATAATTTTTTGTTTTGCCTCTGGATTACCGGCAACCGATTTTAGAACATCTGTGTTAATACTACCTGGGCCAACGGCATTTACCCGTATTCCATACTCCGCCAACCGCAAAGCCATTGCCTTGGTCATTTGGTTAAGCCCGCCTTTAGTGGTGACATAGGCCAATTGATCGGGAATCGCCATAACGGCGTTAACCGAAGACATGTTTATTATTGCATAATTGCCCAGCCGATCCCGTTCGCGATCTTGCTCTTCTTCTATTTGCTCGACCATTTGTTTAGCGGCTTCTTGGGCAATTAAAAAGCTGCCGCGCAAATTAACCCCCATAACCCGGTCATAGTCTTCTATTTCTAGCGATAATATATCGCCGCTTGCAACGATTCCGGCATTATTGACCAAAACATCAAGCCGGCCAAAATTTGATCTAATCCGAGCAAACAAATTACGCACTGATAATAGATCGCTAACATCGCAAGAAACGAACAATACCTCGCCTTTTTCGCCACTTAGATCATCAGCGGCGCGGTTTCCAGCCTTGTCGTTACTATCGGCGATAATCACATTGCATTTGGCCTGAGCAAATTTTCTGGCACAAGCTAGGCCAATGCCCTTAGCTCCACCGGTTATTAAAACGGTTCGTATATCTTGCATGATCTTTCCTGCCGAGAGCAGGGAAGAGCTGTTCTCGTTTTTTGTTAGAGACTTTAAGGTTAGTGTTGTCGTTTTAGTCCGGTAAGTTGTTCTTTTAATGCTAATTTTTGTTTTTTAAGAGCGGAAATATAAACCGTGTCAAAAGCCGGCCTTTTTTGTTCTGCGGTTATTTTGGTTTCAAGTTTTGCGTGACGATTATCTAATTCTTTGATCCGCGCTTGTATAGACATATATATCTCCTTTTGTAATGAAGACTGTTAGTATGACAGAAAACCGTGTATCCGTCACATCACAATTTGTCGCATGGATAATTAAATGCAAGCTCAACCTTCTAATTTACCGATTGTTATTGGTGTTTCTGGTGCATCGGGAAGCATCTTCGCTGTCCGGTTATTGCAGATATTACGCGAATTAAACGTGCCAACCCATTTGGTAATGAGCAAGGCTGCCGAATTGGCCTTATCAATGGAGACCGATTTAAGTGCCGGTGAAGTAAAGTCGCTGGCAGATGTAGTTTATAAAGTAGCAGACGTTGGTGCAACCATTGCTTCGGGGTCATTTCTAACCAGAGGCATGGTTATTGCTCCTTGTTCGGTAAGAACCTGGTCGGAAATTGCCACTGGCGTTACCTCGTCACTGTTAACCAGAGCTGCTGATGTGACCTTAAAAGAACAGCGCAAACTTTTGCTGATGGTGCGCGAAACTCCGCTACATTTGGGGCATTTACGCTCGCTTACTGCTTTGGCTGAAATGGGAGCAATTATTGCTCCGCCAGTACCAGCTTTTTACCTAAAACCACGAAACATCGAAGAAATAGTCGATCACACACTGGATCGGGTCTTGGACAATTTCGGCTTGGCGCGAAAAGATGTAAAACGCTGGAGTTAGGCATTTCAATTAAGGGAGGGTTTGAGTTTGCAATTATCAGATGATTTAAATGAATTACGGGCGGCTTTAGCTCTTTTGAATGAAGAACACCGTGATCTTGACAGCGCAATTTCAGCACTGATTGAAACCGGTGCTTCTGATCAGTTAAAAATCGCTCGTCTTAAAAAGAGAAAGCTGAGCCTTAAAGACAAAATTGCCAAAATACGAAACCGTATTATACCGGATATTATTGCATAATCTTTGGGTTTTGACCGCGTCATTGTCGGCACTGGTTATTTCTGATAAAAATGGTACTTTAAGCTTTGAAGTATTGTTTTGATCAAAAGGAACATTAAATGACCATCATGAAATCTTCGCAAATTTTATCGGATTCCAGTAAAAGCTTTGAGCACGCAATGACCAATGCTGTTGATCGCTTTAGTAAAACGGTAAAACATGTCCGCTCGGCCAGCGTCAACCATCTTTCTGTTACGGTGAAAGATGGAAAAATAGACAAATATCGGGTAAATATGCAGATCACTTTTGAAGTGAAATAAATTTTGCATTATCCGCAAATTTAAGTTTCTTTGTCTTGACGA
>JAKITZ010000086.1 GCA_021647805.1 Robiginitomaculum sp. | reverse complement strand
GGGTACTTGAAAAAAATAGTAACTGTTTATAATAATACACCAAGAAAATGTCTGGAATACAAAACTCCAAACGAAGTATTCTATGGAACCACAACAACCGTTGCACTTCAAACGTGAGTCCACACCCCAATAGGATAAGGGGTGCTTATTGTCAAACCCTAATTACAGGAAATTGTAACTACGCAATGCCTTGTAAAATCAGGGTATCAGATTCGGGAGAGATAGCGCATGGTTTCACCTCAAAACCGACCCCTTTTGCGATTAAGGCAAGAGGTGTTTTCCATATGTCGTTTTCATATTCTTTTGATCTATTATCCGCCCTTGAAATTCTAGGGATTGTTCTGGCTGTGATTGGATTTTTAAACCTAAGCACAAAGCTCGATAAGATGTTCTCCAAAATGGAAAAAGGCTTTGTCCGCTACGCGGATGGGGAAATCTTTGAAGCGCGTTCTTTTTGGCCGCCACATAAGAATGTAAAAAATATGGCTCTTGCGGCATTCAAGTCCTTACCATTAGCGACTGCTATGTACGGCCTCTTGATTTTTATGACAGGTTGGTGGGTAACTATGTGGCAAGGGTATCTAGGTCTACCTACCCTGCTTCAAACTGCTGTGGTTTTTTCTATTGCAATAGGGCTTGTTCTTAATGAACTGTTTTCTACCTTTATTCTAACACGCTTTTTTGCATTGGTAGCTCACATATTCTCTAGAGCATTTCGCCTGTTAGCAATACCGCCAAGCGGTATGACAGGAACGCTAGGGCTTATTCTTACCTTAGCCAGCTTCATTATCGGACGTATGTAAGTTGGGGCTTAACTTTAAGGCGAAATATGATGTGAATAGTCAGGATCAATCAGTTGAATTGAGGTTTGCCCTATTGAGTTATCGTGGATAATGGTTTCAGCACTTAAGCTATTTGCTCCCATTACAGAAAATGCTACAATAGTAAAAAGTGCAGGTACTAATAATTGACGTGTACCAATTTTAGATAATTTCAATGCTTCTTTTAAAAATCCCGATGCCTTCAAATGTCCTCCTAGTTATATACATATAATAACATATGTTGACACATGGCGTCAAATTTATTTGAAACAGTAAGCATAGCAAAGTTTTGCAATAATTTTGTTCGTTGAGTTCATAAAGTCCAACTATGATTGTTAATCTGAGCTTGCTCCATGAGAATAAATTCGGAAAAACCGAATTTATTAATAATTTCTTTATATAAGACCCTTATTGTAGTTTGGACTTGATTCAGCCATCTATGGAGATGTAAATGACCGAAAAAAGAACACGACTCATAATGATCACCTTAATAAAGTGGTTAGCAATCACGTCAGTGGTTTCCTTCGCATTGTTTCTGAATAAGCCAGTTGAGGCTGTAATCTTGTTTTCTATTGGTTTGCTCGGTATATCACCACAGTCGCGGCGTAGCTTGGCTAACATTTATTCCGTCATCAGACGTGAAGCTAAAAAGATTTCACCAAACTTAAAAGATAATGCTGAGGATAAGGAGTAAAATCATGATTTTTATTCCTCATATTCTTATTGCTGACGATGATAAGACAGTCATAGATTCTATAAAAGTGTCGCTCAATTCTTATGCGAACTCTAAAGATTCGTACGGAAAAAGCAAGTTTGCAAAGTTTTTTTATAGCGAGGTTTCTGCATTTGATGAAATGGAAAAAACTATAAGCCAAGATCGGGTTGATGTGTTAGTCATTGATCTCTCGATCCCCAACGATAAGGGGGTAATTGAGAGCGATGCTGGGTTATATTTAGTGAGTTTCGCCAGAAAAATTACTAATGCTGGCATTATCGTTTATAGTGGTAATGATCGTGATCAGTACGAGTTTCAGTGCCTAGAAGCAGGTGCTGACTATTACCTATCCAAAGGCGGTTCAGGTTGCGTTCCGGGTATAAGGCCACACAAATATCTTCGTCTTTACGTCGACAAGCTAGCCCAACAGTCATTCATGAGACGAAATATTATATCACGCCGATCACTGGAATATGGAAAAGCTTTTGAATTTTCTAATTATAGGTTCAAAGTCGGCGATTTATTTTTGACTGACAGGAGTAAAAAAACCATACCGATCAGTGTTTCAGAGCATGATTTTTTTGTACTTTTATTTAGCTCCAAAGATAAAATTGTAAAAAAAGAACATTATCAAAGGTTTGTCTTGCCTGAGCAACGCTGGCAAACAGGTAAAGAGCTTTCCGAAGTGGTCAGGCGTTTGAAGAAAAAATTACCAAAACCAATAGAGATTTTGACCATTCACGAAGTGGGTTACCGCCTAAATGTAGGGCATGAAGAAATTTCCTCACCGTAATCCGCGCCTTAAATTATGTTCAAAATTATTATGCGGCACGAGAAAAGTGAAAGCACGGCTCAAAAGAACCGTACTTTTGTTTTGTCTAAACCAGTTTCTGTTGATAGTTCGGATCAACTGGCAGTGTAAATATCACGCCTTGGTGCAGGGCTAGTTCGGCGGGGACGTGATCTAGTTTTAGTATGCCGCCTTTTTTACCATTTTTACGTGGCCAGATAGCGCCGATTTCGCGGGCGAGACCGGGCTTATTATTTCCGTTTTTGTCTTTACCGATGATGCGAGCAAAGGTGATGCGGTGCGTTGGTCGGATTTTGACACTTTCAGTTGTTGGTGATTGAGTTGGTTTAGTGTTTGTCATGATGACTTCTCCTTTTTGTTGTTACAGCTAGTTTATTCCGGCTGATGATATCCGAAGCACAGATGGGTATTAAAAAATATTCAAGGGTTAACTCGGGACTTCGCCAAGGGGCTACTGCCCCGCAAGCGGAGTCTTTTGGTGCGGGGGCCGCCCTTGAGGATTTTTGCCCATCTGTCAGGTTGTATCACTAAGCCGGTATGGACGTACTGGAACTAAAAGGCGTACTGATCTTGATAAGCAACGCCCTGCACCTATCAAAACTGATAGTATCAATTTTGACAGGTTTTCGTCTGTGGTTCTTCGTGGCACAAAACATCCAAGAACATTGATAAGTCGGATTATAGTGGCATTGCTTAACGCTGCTCTCCTCGCAAATTCATAAACATATTGGCGCTTAGATTAAAGGTGATGGCTTATGAGCAATCAAACTGCTTTTGGTAAAATTGGTGAATTAAAAGAAATACCTAATAGGCTTAAAGCTGGTCTTGTGGCTTTGCGGCGAGCTACGCAAAAGTTTCCACTATTTACGTCATCGCGCAGTTTTGGGTTTATGAGCTTTGGGCTGGTTTTGATCATTCCGGCGCTTGCCTTGAGCTTTGTGTCTTTGTTTCCGGGGCTGGTTGCGGTAATGATTAGCTTGGCCATAACATTAGCCTTTGTTGCATTTTTAGTGTTTTTGGCCTTTACGGTGGTTTGTGCCAGTTATTTAACACTCACAAAGAATTGGGATTTATTTACTACTTGGCGGCTTAACCGCCGTGCTTTTAAGGCTGATCGTAAATCATCTGTAACAACTAGCTTTCGGGTTATTCGTGCGCGCTTTGCACGGTATAAGCAGCAAGGCTTCTTGCTAAGCGTGGCACCGGCTTTGCGGTTTCCAAAGCTTGCTGAGCAGAAGATCACCTTTGATGATGATCGCCATGTAACCATGATAGCCGGTAGCCGTGCAGGTAAAGGCACCAGCTTTATCATTCCTAATCTTTTGCACCATAAGGGCAGTGCCATCATCTATGACCCAAGCGGTGAGAACTTTGAGGCGACTGCGGCTTTTAGACAGCAAATCTTGGGGCAGAAGGTCATTCTGCTTGATCCTATGCGTGTAACGAGCATGACAAGCCATACTTGGAACCCCATGTCAGAGATAGACTTTGATAATGATCCCTTTGCTATAGATAAATGTTACATGCTGGCCGAGAGCATTCAATTCGAGAAATCCTCTGATCCTTATTGGACGGATGCGGCAAGAAAGCTCCTAGCCATGACCATTGCCTATGTTGGGGCAAGGTCTATCCCAGAACATAATCATCTTGGCACTGTTCGTGACTTACTCATGGGCTCAGAGCTTTCCGCCCTTTGGAACGCTATGACTGTATGTGAAGCCTATGGTGGCATTGTGCGCAGGTTTGGCGAAGCCAATGAAGCCCGTCCAGAAAAAGAGCTTGGCTCGGTAGTTGAGACTGTGCGCACGGCACTTAAATTCTTGGACAGCCAAGTCATGAGCGATTTTGTTCGGATCAGCAATTTTGATATGCGCGAGTTAAAGCGAGAAGACGTAAGTATCTACATTGTTCTGCCTGCTGGATTAGGCGAAAGCTATAAGCCTTGGATACGTTTGTTGTTCAATGCCGCCTTTGATGCAGCGCAGGATTTATCCATTGCCAAGCCAGAGCATAGCACATTATTCGTTATGGATGAGTTTCCACTAATGGGTAAAATGGAGCGGATTAAACGTGCCGCCGGAGAGGCTGCAAAGTTTGGAGTTAAGCTGTTTATTATTGCCCAAGACATTAGCCAGCTCAAAGAGCATTACGGTGTTGCTTGGGAGACGTTCATTGCTAATTCTGGCGTACTCATCATGTTTGCCAATAATGACCTTGATAGCCAGAAATACATCTCTGATCGTTTAGGCAAAGAAAAAGTCAAAAAAACTAGTTTTACAAATGGTAATGGCGGTTCTTCAACCACTATTAGCTATGAGCTTGATGACGTATCAAGGCCAGATCAGTTGGAGAAATCTTCCAGCCGGCAATCAGGCTCTGCCTTTATCTTTATTGCAGGCTCTAAGCCCATGCGCCTACCACGTGCCACTTATTATGATTGGGACATGGTGCCAAAAGGCTTGAAGTACAGGCCAGCATCTACGCCTGAAAACTTACCCTCAGTAATCGCCGCCGAATAAAAGAGCCACATAATGAAAGAACGATTTAACCCAGTCTCTGAGGAAACTTACGCCAAGCGCTTAGCTGGCCTAAAAGCCAAAGGTCAAGCCATAGATAAGTTCCTGCGCACCCCACAAACCCCAAGGCAACAATTAGTGCCAAAAGGCCAAATCCGCCAACAAGGCCTAGCTAAAGCACATCAAGCAATAGGTAAACAGCGCGTGGATATCTCACAAGAAATAAACCAAATCCAACAAAGGCTAGAAAAACAAAAACAACAGCAAAAGGTCAGATCGCGTTAGGTTTATAACTCGCCATTTCTCCGCATTTCATCTTTGAATTTTGCTAAGATTTCATCGCGGCCTAATTTGGTGAAGCCACGTTTCTCTGCTTCTATAAGCTTGGCACGGATATAGGCAATTTCAGCAGGAGATTCAGTCGGTTCAGACGTTGTTTCATTACCGTGTTTGTCTTTATCCATTTTATTGCCTTGATTGTTGGGCTTCTACAAAGGCCTTTAGCACAGCATTGATCCGGCTTTGGTAACCTCTAGCTTGCTGCGACCTGAACCATTCAAGAACATCTTTATCAAGTCTAATTGAGACCTTTTCCTTGCTGTTGGGCATGACGACCCGGGCATTCTTCCAAAATCTATCATCCAATTCAGGAATATCAGAAAAATCAATATCTTCATCCTTACGCGCTTTGAATTTTTTTATTTCAGCTTTGGTAAGTGGCTTTGCGTCACTCAATGATGTTTTTACAATAGTCATAATAGTCCTTTCTTTCTGTTTTGCTGGCTAATCTCGCAGAAATTATCCGGGTAATGTTGTTCCTATCGGTATGCACCACAACCAAAACAACACTACCATTTACTTCACCTGTACTAATTTCTCGAATTTCATCATAGTTTTTACGAGTATCAATTCTGGTCAGTACCGGATTTTTGAAGATCGCAATTGCTTGTTCAAAACTAAGATCATGCTTGGCAATATTGCTCTTGTTTTTGCTTTCATCCCATTCAAATTCCATTTATTTATTATATAGACAATTGTCCATACAGTCAAGAAGTATAAATTATTGGAATATATTCCTATATTGTGCTATTGTAGTCTCCATATACGCCAATATTGCGCCTATTAAATGGCGGCATAATTGGCAACAAAACCCCCAATTTAATTAACCCATCCCAACAATAAAGGAGTATCCATGAGCAATCATGATGATGGCCATGCTGTGCCTAAAAACAGCAACTCACCAATCTTAAAACTCGATGTAGAACAATATATTCACCAATTCAAAGACTTTGATTTAACCGAAGATCAAAAGATCGAGGTGCTGCAATGCCTATGGGATATGATGTCTCAATTTGTTGATTTGGGTTTTGAGCTGGAGCCTTGCGAAAATAATCCACAAAAACCCTAAAAAACGAATGTAGATTCTAGCGCCGAGTCTAGCGCTGTGATAGAATGAACTAATGATAGAAAGAAATAGACATGTATAAAAGCCAAGCTCAGAAACTAACAAACCTTGCCACCAAAGCTGTTATCTATGCTCGTGTATCAGGGGTTAAACAGGCGACACTTGGTGATGGGCTGAACTCACAAATTACCAGATGTCGTGAATACGCTAAATATAAGAACTATGAGATTGTCGAGGTCTTCAAAGACGACATATCAGGTGGTCTTGTGGATCGTCCTGCTATGCAAGACATGCTAGCTTATTTAAGCAAAAACAAAGCAAGCCCCCATGTGGTGATCATTGATGATATATCTCGCCTTGCTCGTGGCATAGAAGCGCATCTACAATTACGCTCGGCGATACTTGCCGCAGGTGGCATCTTAGAAAGCCCATCAATTGAGTTTGGTGAGGATTCAGATAGCCAGCTTGTTGAGAATTTGCTTGCTGTAGTCTCCCAACATCAACGCCAAAAAAACGGTGAGCAAACAAAAAACAGAATGCGCGGACGTGTCATGAATGGCTATTGGGTATTTGCCGCACCTCTTGGTTATCGCTATGAGCGTATAGCGGGACATGGCAAGATATTGGTACGTCATGAGCCTATGGCTAGTATAATAGCCGAAGCCCTTGAGGGCTTCGCCTCTGGCAGATTTCAAACCCAAGCCGAAGTTCTGCACCATTTAGAAGAACTGCCGTATTTTCCAAGAGATGCTCGAGGTCTGATCCGGCACCAACGGGTTAAGAACATGCTGCAAAACCCTCTTTATGCCGGAATGATCCATCGTCCCAATTGGGATGTAGCTATGCGCAAAGGTCATCATGAGGGCTTAATCTCATATGCAATGTTCCAAAGAATACAAGACAGGCTTACAGCCAAGCCAGTAGCCGTAAAACGCAAAGATGTAAGTTCTGACTTTATCTTACGCGGGTTTATCTCTTGTAGTGATTGCGCCGCAACCCTAACTGCTTGTTGGTCAAAAGGTCGTTACAAGAAATATGCTTATTACCTCTGCCATAACAAAGCCTGCGATAGCTTTGGCAAATCGAGCCCACGTAAAAAACTAGAAGATGAGTTCGAGCAAGTCTTGCAAACTCTACAACCAAGCAAAGAGCTTGTAAAAACTGGCTTGACCATGTTCAAGCAGCTTTGGGAGAACAGGCTAGATAGTCGAGTCAAGCAAGCCAAGGCCATAAAGCACCAAATCAAACAGGCTGATAAAGAAATAGAAAGCCTTATGGACAGGATTGTTGAGGCAACAAGCACCACAATCATTACCGCCTATGAGCGCCGTATCAACAAAATCGAGACGAATAAGCTAATATGGCAAGAAAAAACCAGTGAAATAGCCATGCCAAATACTAGCTTTGAGGACTCACTTCGAACCGCTTTTGAGTTCTTGCTAAACCCTTGTAAGTTATGGTTATCTGGCAATATCAAGCATAAAAGAACACTGCTAAAACTAGCCTTTACCCACAAAATCCCCTATGATCGCAGCACCGGACTTCGAACCACCAAACCAAGCCTACCTTTCCAAGTAATTCAAAGACTTAGCGAGGGTGCAAAGGGCAGTAATGACTATGATGGTGGTATGGTGCACCCGGCGAGATTCGAACTCACGACCTCTGCCTTCGGAGGGCAGCGCTCTATCCAGCTGAGCTCCGGTTGCTTATGGAAACAACATTCCAATGGAGGCGGAACCTAACCGAGTCATTGCGCCCTAGCAACGGGGCAAATGCGAAAACTTCACGCCAACTAATAACAATTTCATTTGCCGGCTTTATTTCCAGTAAGCTCGATAAACACTTCCTCCAACCCCGGCTCTTTGGTTTGTAAATCGTTGATTTTAATGCCGCAGTTACGTACTTGCTCGATCAACCCGCCAATGCCTTGCTTAGTTGTCGAATAGCGAATGACCAAAGCACCATCGGCGCGCAATGTAGTATCTAGTCCGGACAATGCCGCAGGAATTTCCTTTAATTCTTTTTGTGGCTGGATCAGCAAAGTTTTTTGATCGAGGCGTTTGATCAAGCTGTCTTTGGCCTCGCAAGCCACTACTTCGCCGTGATTTATGATCGCTATAGTATCGCAAAGCTCTTGTGCTTCTTCGAGATAATGGGTGGTCAGCACAATGGTTACACCATTAGCATTTAGCTCGCGCACATAGTCCCAAAGTTGACGGCGTAGTTCAATGTCAACACCGGCGGTCGGCTCGTCCAGTACAAGAACCGGCGGTGAATGCACCAATGCTTTGGCGATCAATAGCCTTCGTTTCATACCGCCGGACAAAGTTCGCACATAGGCCTTGGCTTTATCTTCCAAACCCATGGCTTGTAATATTTCCATAGACCGACGTTCGCTCTTTGGAACTCCGTAAAATCCGGCCTGAAACTCCAGACTTTCAATCGGAGTAAAGAACGGATCAATATTGATCTCTTGCGGCACTACACCGATGGCAGCTCTTGCTTGTCGCGGATTTTTATCAATATCAACGCCCCATATTTCGCCGCGCCCACCAGTTTTTTGCACCAAGCCGGCAAAAATATTGATCAATGTTGATTTTCCAGCACCATTAGGCCCTAGCAACCCAAATATCGATCCGCGCGGTATATCAAGACTAATACCTTTTAACGCCTGTTTAGGCGGTAAACCTTTTTGCCCGGGATAGATTTTTTCCAGATCAAATGCTGAAATAGCAAATTCCGGTAAATTCTCAGCTGCTTTAGGCAATTTATTGTCCTTAGAAATGAAAACCCGCATTGACCGACAGGCACGCTTGCATAACTATGCGTAATCAACAGTATCTACAAGCTAACAGGCCACATTAATGACCCAGACAGTAAATAAACCACATGGAAAACCACTGGACACCATTGTGGAGAGTTTACGAGTTGCTTGTGATGGCGGCATATCCGGCCACCCAAAGGTTTATTACGATCTTAATGATGATGGCGAAGCATGGTGCTTTTATTGTTCCAAACATTTTATTCTTGCTGGATCAAAAGCCGACAAAAACCGTAGCTAACAATCCGATATTTTCTTGTTGCTAGGATTTTCGATAAATAAAAACCATTACCCGCTTTAATCATTTTCCCCAGCGGATAAATTTCAAAAAATCTCACCACGAAACAATGTGGTTTTTACGCATCGCTAAAGCAAGGCTTTGTTAAAACCCACGTTTCGCTAGGTTTATCGCATATTCACCATGTCAAAGAGCCGCCAGTGAACCCATTAAAGCCCACTGCAC
>JAKITZ010000085.1 GCA_021647805.1 Robiginitomaculum sp. | reverse complement strand
TGAAAAACGAGCCAAAGAGCTAATGCAAACTATCAAGTCATTACGAGCCGATAATGGCGGTTACTGGATGGGGTGGCAGTCGCAAGAAGACATTTTCTGGCCAATGGAGCGCCCATCATGGACAGCAGCAGCAGTTATTTTGGCACTTGACGCTTTGCACAATATTAGCCCGGCCAGTCAGTTATTGGTCGGCGAGGTGGCGCCCAGTTAAACAGCCACCTTGGCCGCTATGTGTTCTTGCGGGTGATAATTGATCAGCTCAAAATCATCGTAGGTAAAATCGAAAATATTATCGATTTTTGGGTTGAGCTTCATCGTTGGCAATTTGTCTGGTGTGCGTTGTAATTGCAGTTCTGCTTGGTCTTGGTGGTTCAGGTACAAATGCACATCACCAAAGCTATGGACAAAATCACCGGGTTGTAAATTGGTTACTTGTGCCATCATCATGGTAAGCAAAGCATAAGAGGAAATGTTAAACGGCACGCCTAAGAATATATCCGCCGATCGTTGGTAAAGCTGGCAAGACAATTTGCCTTCTGCCACGTAAAACTGAAACAAGCAGTGACAAGGCGGTAGCGCCATATCATCGACATCGGCAGGGTTCCAAGCGGTGACAATGTGTCTTCGCGAATCCGGGTTGGTTTTTATCTGTTCAATTACTTGGGAAATTTGGTCGATCACCCGCCCATCTGCGGTTAGCCATTTTCGCCATTGCTTGCCATATACCGGGCCAAGATCACCGTCATCATCAGCCCAAGCGTCCCAAATTTTTACCTGATTATCTTTTAAGTATTTGATATTGGTATCACCGGTTAGAAACCATAACAGCTCAATAATAATTGATCGCAAATGTAGTTTCTTGGTGGTGAGAACCGGAAAACCTTGGCTTAGATCAAACCGCATCTGGCGACCAAATACGCCCTTGGTTCCGGTGCCGGTGCGATCATCACGAACCACACCATTGGCTGATATGTCGGCCAGTAGATCAAGATATTGTTTCATCAAGTGTCTTTCATTTGTTCTTGAGGGGCATGTTAGCTGATTCTTTGGTCTTGTTGGTAGTGTTTTAATCTTTACCGTAACCTATTGTTAACCATAATTTTCACCCATTTGTTAACCATAAGTTTTAACCGCTCATTATCCGAAGCAGTCAAAGATTCATCCAAAGGCATAAAGCCAATTTGACTTATAGGTGAATGAAATGAGCGAGCTTCGCAAAGATAGAATTATTGTCGGTGATTGTGTTCGGGCAATGGAACAAATGCCTGAGAAGTCAGTGAATCTCATATTTGCTGATCCACCATATAATATGCAATTAGGCGGCGAATTACACCGTCCGGATAACTCCAAAGTCGATGCAGTTACTCAAGAATGGGATCAAATCGGTAGTTTTGACAAATATGATCTGTTTACTTGGAAATGGCTGGAAGCTGCCAAAAGAGTACTTAAAGACGATGGCGCGATCTGGGTAATGGGTAGCTACCATAATATTTATCGGGTCGGCGGTATCCTGCAAGATGCCGGGTTCTGGTTCATGAATGATGTGATCTGGCGTAAATCCAATCCGATGCCAAATTTCAAGGGAACTAGATTTACCAATGCTCACGAGACTTTGTTGTGGTGCTTGAAGTCTAAGGATCAAAAGAAATATACCTTTAATTACAAAGCCATGAAAATGCTAAACGATGAAGTGCAAATGCGCTCTGACTGGAATTTGCCAATTTGCAGCGGCCATGAGCGAATAAAAGACGAAGAAGGAGTAAAAGCTCACCCGACGCAAAAACCACAAAGCCTGCTGTATCGGGTATTGCTGGCTACCACCAATCCCGGCGATGTAGTGCTTGATCCGTTTTTTGGAACGGGAACAACTGGTGCGGTGGCTAAGATGCTTGGCCGGCATTATATTGGTGTCGAACAAGACCGTGCTTATGCCAAAGTCGCCAGAGAGCGTATCGCGCAGGTGAGCTTTGCTGCACCTGAGGATTTGCACGTTACCCAGTCGGCCAGAGCTTTGCCACGAGTGCCATTTGGATCAGTGGTTGAGGCTGGATTGTTACAAGCTGGCGATAAATTATTTTGCCCAAAACAACAGCGTATCGCCAAGGTTAGAGCCGATGGTTCTATATCCACCGGCAAGGATAATGGCTCAATCCATCAAGTAGGTGCCGCAGTACAGCACGCTCCGGCGTGTAATGGCTGGACATTTTGGCATTTTCGTACTGATAAGGGTTATGCGCCAATTGATGTCTTGCGACAGCAAATTCGTGCTGGGCTGAATGCTTGATCTGGTAAACATCCAAGTTTTGCCTTTATTTTACCACAAGGCTAGCTTATACAAGGTTCGTTCGTTTTACGAACTATGGCGATAAACGCGACAGTTTAACCGGTTCGGACCCGGGGGCGGTACCCGGCGACTCCACCACCAGCACTTGTTTTAGCAAGTATTGCTGATGGGGTCGAAATAGTATCGACGGACGGCAATGATTGTTGGCTTTTGCCCGGGTGAGGCCCGTTAAAGGCTCAAAAAAGAATAGTTGCAAATGACAACAATTCTCAAGAGTTTGCTCTCGCAGCGTAAGCTGTGCGAGTATCTCGCATTTAACTCCTAGCCCCTTGAAAGGTTAGGCGGGGTTCGGAGGCACCTGGCAACAGAAGCCTCCACTTATCTTTTTTGCTGTGTAACTATAAACCCCAACCAAGCGAACCGTATCACCTTGGTGGAGAGAGAGATTGACCCGTTAATATTTCGGTCGTACTTATGTGTTCAACAGCAAAGAGATGTTACCGTGACCGATGATCAAATGAGATATGATTTAATGGCGCAAGAGGCTTTACGTGGTGTGGTGCGCACCGCTCTTGCCAAGGCAGCAGTAAATGGAATGCCCGGTACTCATCATTTCTATATCACATTTAACACCAGATTTCCCGGCGTTACTATCGATGAGAAATTGCTGGCCAAATATCCCGAAGAAATAACTATAGTTCTGGAACATCAGTTTTGGGATCTGGCGGCGCTGGACGAGCATTTTGAAGTTACTTTAAGTTTTGATGGCGCACCTAAATATTTACAAGTTCCATATCGGGCGGTTACCAGCTTTCATGATCCTGCGGTTGGTTTTGGCTTAAAGTTTGAAATCCCAGACGATAAGCCAAAAGTTCCAGCCAATGGCATAAAAGAGTCCGCTGGCGAGGTAGAATTGAAGCAAGATACGGATCAACCGACACCGGAAAGTGGTGATGTGGTTTCCTTGGACGCATTTCGTCGCAAGTAATTTTATTTTTTGTAAACTGGACGTTTGCTGTCGTATCTGAAATACCTTTACCCAGACAGGTATAACCAAAGGTAATCCAGTGACCAAAATCCGTATTGAATCCGATAGCTTCGGAGAACTTAGCGTTCCTGCTGATAAATATTATGGTGCGCAAAGTGCCAGATCCTTGCTCAACTTCGATATTAGTATTGAAACCATGCCGGTTCCGATGATCAGAGCATTGGGAATGGTCAAATATGCCGCCGCTAAAACCAATTGCCAAATGGGCGATCTGCCACAAGATATGGCCGAGGCGATTGAACAAGCTGCCCGCGAAGTTTTTGAAGGTAAATTGGACGATAATTTTCCACTACGAATTTGGCAAACCGGTTCCGGAACCCAATCGAACATGAATGCCAACGAGGTCGTTTCCAATCGGGCAATAGAGATCTTAGGCGGCAAAATTGGCTCGAAATCACCGGTACACCCGAATGATCATGTTAATATGAGCCAGTCGTCTAATGATGTGTTTCCAACTGCAATGCATATTGCCACTGCTATGTCGTTAAAAAATGACCTGCTTCCATCTTTGCAACATTTACTTGCTGCCTTGAAGGACAAGCAAGATCAGTTTGCTGACATTATCAAAAATGGCCGCACTCATACTCAAGATGCAACCCCGCTAACTTTGGGACAGGAGTTTTCCGGCTATGTGGCGCAAATTGAACTTGGTATTGTTCGGGTAAAAGCAGCGGTTTTGGAAGTCCTACCATTAGCGCAAGGCGGCACTGCGGTCGGTACAGGTTTGAATACAAGAATCGGATTTGCCGAAAAATTTGCCACAAACATTGCCGATCTTACCGGTTTGGACTTTGTCACAGCGCCAAATAAGTTCGAGGCGCTGGCCGCTAGTGATGGAATGGTTGCTGCACATGGCGCACTAAATACTCTTGCCGGATCATTGTTCAAGATCGCCAATGACATCAGGTTTTTAGGATCCGGCCCACGTTCTGGCCTTGGCGAGTTAATATTGCCAGCAAACGAGCCAGGTTCATCGATCATGCCCGGCAAGGTCAATCCAACACAATCCGAAGCCTTGACAATGATTTGCGCGCAAGTGATGGGCAATCAAACGGCGATAAGCATTGGTGGCTCTCAAGGCCATTTCGAGTTGAATGTTTATCGGCCGATGATGATATATAATATGTTGCAAAGTATACGATTGCTTACCGACGGAGTGCGCTCATTCACTGATAATTGTGTGATTGGTATCAAAGCTGATCGGGCGCGCATTGACGAATTGATGCAAAAATCATTGATGTTGGTAACTGCTTTGGCTCCGAAGATCGGTTATGATAATGCCACCAAAGTCGCCAAGACAGCGCACGAGAACGGGACTAACTTGCGTGATGAAGCAGTAAATTTGGGGTTTGTAACCGCAGAAGAATTTGATGCGATTGTCCGACCTGAAAATATGATTGCGCCTAGTTAAGTTATGACTGAACCAATTAACTTACGACCCGCACGCAAAACCAAAAAGCGACTGGATAAACAAAAATCTGCCGCTAACAATCGATTGCAGTTTGGTCAGAGCAAGCTTGAGAAAAGCAAAGCCAAGTTGGCACAGACGAAATTACAGACGCATTTGAATGCACATAAATTAGAAAAGGGAAATTGATAGGTGAGCAATCAAGGGAAATGTAATTTATGTGATGGGGCAAGTTATGATCCGGTAAGTTCTGTTGATCGCCACGGAGCGGCTTTGAACACTGTTATTTGTGTTGGCTGTGGTCTTGTTCAGACCCACCCTATGCCTAATGAGGTAGAGATGGCCGAGTTTTATCGTCTTGAATACCGCAAACGATATAAAAAAACTCCGACCCCGCCGATGAAACATATTTATCGTTCAGGGCACCGATGTCTGGCTCGCCTTGAAAAAGCCAAAGCGCATATCAAAGCCAATATGCGGGCGGTAGATTTAGGCTCCGGTGCCGGAGAGTTTGTGTTTTTGTTAAAAACTCGTGGTTTGCAAGCGCAAGGGATTGAGCCAAGCGAAGGTTATGGCGGTTTTGCCAAAAATACTCTTGGCCTTGATATTCAAATAAAGCCGATTGAAGAAGCCGAAGTTAAAGAAGAAAGTCTTGATATTATAACTGCTCATCATGTGATTGAGCATATAGTTGACCCGTTAAAATCCTTATCGACCTTGGCAAAGTGGTTAAAACCGGGCGGAAAAATACTGGCAGAAGTACCAAATATAAATTCAAGAATGCACGCTCCGTCGAGGCGCTTCCATTTTGCCCATATCTATAACTTTAGCCCTGAGACTTTCGTTGCTGTTGGTAAAAAAGCCGGGCTGGGGGTTGAGGAAGTGCAGATTGAGCCGGGAACGGGTCATATTTTTGCAGTGTTCACCAAAAATGGACAAGACAATGTGCAAATGGATTTGGAGCAAGGTTTATTAGAAACACGCAATATTTTGCGAAAACATACTGAATTTTCTCATCATTTGAGCGCTTATCCCTACTCTCGTTTTTTCAATAATTTGCGTCGACCATTTCGCGAAAAATCGGCTATTTCCGGGCAGACTGACCCCAAAGAACTATTGCAGCATATATATGGCAGCGACTAAAATCTAAGGCGAAAACCTCTCTTTGTACTGCGACTTAATGTCTCATTGTCCTTAATAAAGGTATGGTAAATACTTACCTTATATTGGTAATTTTTACAGGAGAAAATCAGTGCTAGAAAAAAAATCCCTTGCTCTTTCGGGGCACCGGACATCGTTGGCTTTGGAGGCAGTGTTTTGGGCTGCGTTGGGTAACATTGCTCGTGAAGAGAATAAATCTCTGGCCAGACTGATAGCAGAAATTGATCAAACACGTTCGAAATCGGAAGTTAGATCTGGGTTGGCTAGTGCGGTACGGGTTTGGTTGTTCACGCGCTATGCGGATGTGGCTGCATAATTTAGCTAAAAGTGGCAACTGGTTTTACGTTGGTTAATCTAATAGCAAAAAAACATATTCAAACACTGTTAGTAACGGTATTCTGAGTAAATAGAATCTATTTTCCGGAATTTGCGATCAATGACTTTGCCAAAAGATATAAACCAGATGCAGCCAGATGATGCGAGCAAAGAATTGGCGCGTCTGGCCAAGGAAATTGCCTTGCATGATCGGGCTTACTATCAAAATGACGCGCCGAAAATTTCTGATGCGGCCTATGATTATTTACGTCAAAGAAATCACGAAATAGAGCAATTATTTCCTGATTTGGTTCGGGTGGACAGCCCATCAAACAAGCTGGGCGCCAAGCCCGGTGGTAAGTTTGGTAAAGTTACACATTCGGTTCGAATGCTTTCGTTAAGCAATGTATTTACCGATGCAGAGGTTGGCGAATTTGTTAAACGTGTTGCTAAATTTCTTGGTGTTGAAGAAAGCCAGAAATTACAATTTACTGCCGAGCCAAAAATAGATGGGCTTTCTGCTGGTATTCGTTATGAGAACGGAAAATTGGTGCAAGCGGCAACTAGAGGCGATGGTCAAAGCGGCGAAGATGTAACTAAAAACGTCATGACTATAATCGACGTTCCGAAAACTTTAAGCGGAACCGGCTGGCCGGACGTGCTTGAAGTGCGAGGCGAAGTGTATCTGCCAATATCACAATTCGAGCAAATGAATTTGCTTCGTGCCGCCGAGAATCAGCCAGAATATAAAAACCCACGCAATGCTGCCGCTGGCTCTTTGCGGCAATTGGATCCAGCCATTAGTGCCAAGCGGCCATTGCGATTTTTTGCCTATGCATGGGGCGAAGTATCCGCCCCGTTTGCTAGTTCGCAATCTGCGGCAATAACAAAGTTAAAGGATTGGGGTTTTTCTACTAATGAGCTGACAAAGGTTTGTGAAACTGCCGAGCAAATGATCACGGTTTATAACGATATAGAAAAGCAACGCTCGACGCTCGACTATGATATTGACGGAGTTGTTTACAAGGTAAACTCTTTGGCCTTGCAACAACGATTGGGCTTTGTTTCGCGTAGTCCGCGCTGGGCAACTGCACACAAATTTCCACCGGAACAGGCCAGTACCTTATTGCAAGATATAGAAATTCAGGTTGGTCGTACCGGCGCTCTTACTCCCGTTGCAAAATTAAAGCCGATAACTGTTGGCGGGGTAGTGGTCTCTAATGCCAGCCTGCACAATGAAGATGAATTAAAGCGCAAAGACGTTCGTAAGGGCGATATGGTTCTGATCCAGCGTGCTGGCGACGTTATTCCGCAAGTGGTCAAGGTGTTGGATGCTGATCGTCAAGGCCGTGGTGCTGCATTTGTCTTTCCAACTATTTGCCCGTGTCCGTTAAAAACTAAAATAGTGCGAGAGCTAGACGAAAAAGGCGAAGCTGGCGCAATATCGCGATGTTCTGGCGGCGCGGCCTGCCCGTATCAACGGGTGGAAAGTTTGAAATACTTTGTTTCGCGTACCGGCTTTGACATCGAAGGTTTGGGCGCAAAACAAATCGAAGCGTTCTTTGAACAAGGTATAATCACCGAGCCTTCGCACATTTTCCAACTACAATCCCGTATTGACTCTGAGGAGTTGGCAAGGACAGAGGGTTGGGGGGAAACTTCGGTGGCTAATTTATTTGCCGCGATTGCCGAAGTAAAAGAGGTCTCTCTCGATCGGTTTTTAACCGCTTTGGGAATTCGCCACATTGGCCAGAGTAATGCTGGGGTTTTGGCGCATCATTTTGGCTCATGGGCGGAGTTTTTAGAAATTATAACCAGTCCAAAAGCCGGCGAAGAACTATTATCTATCGATGGCATTGGTACTGCTGCTGCCAATAGTGTCATCAGTTATTTTAACGAGCAGCACTCAAGGGCCGTTGTCACCCGACTGGCACAACAAGTTACAATACTGGATATGCAAAAACCAAAATCGGATAGTAATATTTCCGGGCTAAGCGTGGTTTTTACCGGCAAGTTGGAAAAAATGTCCCGTGATGAAGCCAAAGTAAGAGCGTCTGCTTTGGGAGCAAAGGTGTCCGGATCGGTATCAAAGAAAACCGATATTTTAGTTGCCGGACCCGGTGCTGGTTCCAAGCTGAAAAAAGCTAATGAACTTGGAGTGAAAGTATTGTCCGAAGATGGTTGGCTGGAAATGATCGAGAATACTTAAATCTCCGCCGTGACTTTGCGTAACCAGACAGCTACTTCTTTTGGCAGGTCTGCTGCAAGTTTTTCATACACTTGGCGATGATATTGGTTGAGCCAGTTAATCTCTTTTTGATCAAGTAAGTCACGCTGGATAAGCCTATGGTCAATCGGCGCAAGTGTGAGGAACTCAAAGCCAAGCATTGGCCGCTCGCCACCAGCAATTTCAGTGGCTTTGCTTACTACTTGTAAGTTTTCTATTCGTATGCCGAACTCGCCTTGTTTGTAAAACCCCGGTTCGTTGGAAACTATCATCCCTGCCTGTAATGCGATGTCGCTCCAGCCTTTGGCAATGCGTTGCGGGCCTTCATGTACCCCAAGATAAGAACCAACTCCGTGACCGGTTCCGTGATCATAATCAAGTCCGGCTTCCCATAAGGACATTCTGGCTAATGCATCGAGGTGCGTGCCGGTAGTGCCATAGGGAAAGCGCACTTTTGACAGCGAAATATGCCCCTTTAATACACGGGTAAAACGATCGCACATTTCGTCGCTTGGTTGTCCGATGGCCACGGTTCTGGTGACATCAGTGGTGCCTTCGAGATACTGACCACCGCTGTCGATCAGAAATAGTGAGTTCGGTTTTAATGGTAAATTGCTTGCGGTAGTTACCCGATAATGAACAATCGCTCCATTAGAGCCGGCACCGGAAATGCTCTCGAATGATAGGTCTTTTAAGCTGCCGGTTTCATGACGAAAGCTTTCCAATTTTTGTGCTGCGGATATTTCATCAGTTCCACCGCCTTGTACTTTTTCTCCAGATAGCCAATGCAAGAATTTAACCAATGCCAAACCATCGCGCCGGTGGGCGATACGCGAGCCTTCGACCTCGATGGGATTTTTGCATGCTTTGGGTAAAGCGCACGGATCAGCCGCGCGAACGATATTTACCGAAGCGGATTTTGCAGTTTCAAAATACCATGCCGAGGCATTTGATGGATCTAGTAAAACAGTTTTGCCATGTAAACTTGCAATAACTTGTTCAATTTCATCTTCGGAGGAAATGGTAATTGAATTGCCCAAATGCCTTCTGGTTTCTTCAGTAATTTTATCCTGATCAACAAAAAGCCAAGCCGTGCCATCGCTATGAACCATCGCC
>JAKITZ010000084.1 GCA_021647805.1 Robiginitomaculum sp. | reverse complement strand
TCGCAATGGTCGCGGCAATGATAAATGTGCCGATGATCGCAGCCATGGCAAAGAAAAACGTGCCAATAGCGGTTAGTACCGCGAATAAAACACCAACAAGCAACATGATGCTTTTGCGGGCAAAGTTCATCAGCCGCGAAAGAATACTGGTATTATGTGAAGAAAGGTACATTGTCCTATCTCTTTCGTATGTTTGCCCACCAGTAATCATATTGGCATGAATTGTAATTTCGTCAATGCACAAGCTTGTGATAGTTGTCCCGTTCGGCAAGTATTTTGTCATAAGCCATATTGATCATAGCCATTTTTGCGTTGGCCAGATCCTGTAATTCAACCGGCAGGCCACGAGCTAGTACCCGATCCGGGTGGTTGTTAGAAGCCATGCGCCGATAAGCAGTTTTGAGGTCATCATCAGAGACGGTTTCATCAATCCCAAGGATTAAATACGGATCATCTGGTTCCCGCCCCAGCCGTGAGGCTCTGATTCGGCGATATTCCAACGGTGAAAAGCCAAATATGTCAGAGACATTGCGCAAAAACTGCTCTTCTTGTTCGGTGATCACGCCATCGGCTTTGGCAATGTGAAACAAGCCGTCAAGCACGTCTTCCAAGACAAATGGGCAACAGCGAAATTTTCGCACTACTTGTTTGGCGTAACTCTCATACCCCAAAGTGGTTTCGCGAAATAAATTGAATAATCTGGCGACATCCTTTTCGGCTTCTGGTGGGATCGAGAAAATTTCTTGAAAGGCTATGATTTCTTCGGTGGTGACGAGACCATCGGCTTTGGCCATTTTCGCACTAAGGGCAATTAACGCGGCGGCAAAGCTGGCGCTGTCAATGCGCCGATCCGGCGGCAGCTTGTCATCTTCGTGATCAAGTAATAAACCAGCAGCTCTGGTTCCTACATCAATCAGCTTGCGCCACATTCCCACTTGGGTAATCTCCTAGTAATTATCCTTTCGAATAGAGTTTTGAGTTTGAACATAACCGGCGGAAAAAGCAATGCGTGAAAAATGGCAATTCTGGATTGATCGCGGTGGCACGTTTACCGATATCATTGGTTGTGGTGGTTCAGGCAATCTGCACATCAGAAAATTATTGTCACAAAACCCGCAAAGCTATGACGATGCTGCTACTGCCGGTATTTGGCAAATTCTGGGCTTGGCAGCAGATCAAGCCTTACCGGCGCATCTCGCATTAGATGTCCGCATGGGCACGACGATTGCCACCAATGCCTTATTGGAACGCAAACAGGCAAAAACCCTGTTATTGACCACGGCAGGTTTTAGCGATGCTTTGCGGATCGGCGATCAAATGCGGCCGGATATATTTGCGTTGGATGTAAAACAGGTGCAGCCTTTGTTTGCTGAAGTTCTGCCAGTTGTCGAGCGTATTGACGTTAATGGTGAAATTATTGTTCCGCTACAGTTGGGAAAAATACGAAAACAGCTAGTGAAAATTCTCAAACAGGGTTGCTACTCGGTGGCGATATGTTTGGTGCATGGCTATCAATATGCAAAGCACGAAGAAATGCTTGAACAGCTAGTGCGAGAGGTCGGCTTTACCCATGTCAGCACTAGCAAGATTGATCCGTTGATCAAATTTGTGCCGCGTTGTTCGACATTGGTGATGGACGCATGTTTGACCCCGATATTGCGTGATGGAGTGCAAAAGTTACGAAGCCGCTTGGAAGAAAGCGACCTTTACTTCATGAAGTCATCAGGCGGCCTGGCGCAAGCTAATGACTTTATTGGTCGTGATGCGGTATTATCAGGACCAGCTGGTGGAGTGGTTGGTATGGCTGGAACTGCGGCAATTAGCGGGTTTGATAAAGTCATTGGTTTTGATATGGGCGGTACTTCCACCGATGTTAGTCGGGTGAACGGCTCTGATCGTCCTAAGAAGTATATCTCGCGTCCCGGCAACATAGTATTACGTGCGCCAATGCTAGGTATCCACACAATAGCTGCTGGTGGTGGTTCGATTTTGCGCTTTGAAAACGGCAGAGCGCAAGTGGGCCCGCATAGTGCCGGTGCGATACCGGGGCCTGCCTGTTACGGGCGCGGTGGGCCAGCAACCATTACCGATGCAAATTTGGTTTTGGGTCGAATTGATGCAAAAGGCTTTCCGAAGTTATTCGGTGCTGATGGCACAAGCGGTTTGGACTATGATGCAGCTTTGGTGAAATTGGACGAGTTGGCGGATAAAATGGGTGCGAAAAGTGCTGTTGAGGCTGCTGCTGGTTTTTTACAAATAGCCACCGAAAATATGGCACGAGCAGTTCATGCGATAACTGTGCATGAGGGCGAGGATCCGGCTAATTATGCATTGGCTGGCTTTGGTGGAGCCGGCGGGCAGTTGGCATTATTTGTGGCGCAAAACTTGAATATAGGCACGGTGTTGATCCACCCGCAAGCAAGCCTGCTTAGCGCATTGGGCATGGGATTGGCGCAAAGACAAGCCAGCCGAAATGCCGCGTTTGGCGGGTTGTTAAATGGTGCTGCCATTGCAAAAGTACGAGGGCTTGCCACACAATTAGCCAAAGATGCAGAAAAAGAACTGGCCTTGGGTGATGGGGCTAAAACCAGCACTAAAACCGAAGTGGAAATTCGGGTGCAAGGTTCTGATACTGGCTTGCGGATTGCTTTTGGATCGCTGGAGCAGATACGGACGGATTTTGCCGCACAACATCAAAAATTGTTCGGGTTTTATGAGCCAAGCTCTGATCTGGTAATTGATTCTGTTGATGTAAGTGTCGAAGCCAAGCAAACAAGTTTCAATCTTGCTGCTCTGGCACAGCCTTCACCGGCTAAATCCTTGCGGCAACATAAAATGTGGCTGGACGGAAAACCGGTTGAAGTACCTGTCTGGCAAATGGAAGAGTTGGCGGTGGCGCAACAAATAGATGGCCCGGCTTTGGTCTTGCAAAAACATTCGCAAATTGTTGTGCCTTCTGGTTGGCGCGGGTTACTGGACAAAAATGGTATGTTGATCCTGCGCGGTGAAAACCAAAAGTCAAAACGAATAGAGCCTTCTCCTGTTGATCCCGTGCAATTAGAGCTGTTTAACCGACGGTTCATGGGCATTGCCGAGCAGATGGGGCGAGTGTTAGAGAGAACCGCGCATTCAGTGAATATGAAAGAGCGGCTGGATTTTTCTTGCGCGGTCTTTGATGGCAAGGGAAATTTGGTGGCCAATGCGCCGCACATGCCAGTGCATCTTGGTTCTATGTCCGACAGTGTGCGCGTAGTATTACGCCGGCACCCGGATTTGGTGTCTGGTGATGTGGTGGCGTTAAACTCACCTTATGAAGGTGGAACGCACATTCCGGATATAACTTTGGTCGAGCCGGTATTTGATGATCAAGGGAATATGATATTTTTGGTGGCAGCTAGAGGTCATCATGCGGATATTGGCGGTATTCAACCTGGATCAATGCCTCCGTTTTCTACTGATATTGCGCAAGAGGGGGTGCAGTTTGATGCGGTTAAGATTATTAGTAACGGCAAGTTCGAGCAGCAAAAAGTTGAAAACATACTGGCGCAAAAGCCGTGGCCAGCACGAAACCCGACGCAAAACATTGCCGATCTAAAAGCCCAAGCCGCAGCCTGTAAAAGCGGAATTACCGCGCTTGGAAATTTGGTGGAATTACATGGAACGGAATTGGTATCTGCTTATATGGGGCACATTCGTGACAATGCCGAACAAGCGGTGCGCGAAGTAATTGATAAATTAACCGATGGCGCGGCGCAAGTTCACATGGATTGCGGCGCAACTATCAATGTGAGAGTTACGCTCGATCATCAAAACCGTTCGGCGATAATTGATTTTGCTGGAACTTCTGGTGTTATGGCTAATAATTTCAATGCCCCTAAATCAGTGGCCAGAGCCGCAGTCTTGTATGTGTTTCGCTGTTTGGCCAATGTGGATATTCCGCTTAATGAGGGTTGCCTAAAGCCGCTGGACATTCGCATACCAAGCTCAAGCCTGCTTGACCCTGATCCACCGGCAGCAGTAGTGGCAGGTAATGTAGAAACTTCGCAGCACATTGTTGATGCCTTGTTTTTGGCCTGTAATGCTTTGGCTGGTTCCCAAGGGACGATGAATAATTTTACTTTTGGCAATGCAACGCACCAATATTATGAGACCATTTGCGGTGGAGCCGGAGCCAGTGCTAATGCCGATGGTGCAAGTGCAGTGCATACCCACATGACTAATTCGGCAATGACCGACGTCGAGGTTCTGGAGAACCGTTTTCCAGTACGACTGAATGGTCATGAAATACGATATGGCAGTGGCGGCGAGGGTTATTACTTTGGTGGTGATGGCTCGATCAGGTCAATGACGTTCTTGGAGGATATGGATGTTGCTTTGTTGTCGTCACGACGGTGGACTTTTGCTTCAGGGCTCGATGGTGGCGATGGCGGTATTACCGGGTCACAGCGTTTGATCAAGGCTAATGGGCAGGTTGTTGAGCTAGATGGTTGTTTTGAGATTAAAGTTACAGAAGGTGATAGGGTGGAGATTGAAACCCCTAGCGGCGGCGGGTTTGGTAAAGTCTAGAGCATTTGCCAGTAAAGGTGGGTAAATTTTGTCCTATTATTTCGATTTTTATGATAATGTCAGAATAGTAGAAACATGGTTGTGTAGTGTAAGTACAAGAATTATATTCCTCATGAAGCACGGCCAGTCTCTAACACGAGAACGACAGTGTTAATCAAATTGAAGTTTTCCAATAAATTAGATATAAAGGATATATTGTGAGCTATATTTTACGCTTGTTTCTCGGAATTACGGCTAGTTTTTTTCTGTCTATTACAGCCTTTGCCGAAGATGCCAAAGTCAGCAATTTAGTGAAGGTTTTCCAAGGAGCACCAAAATTAGAAGACTCTAATGGCAATTGGATCAAGCTACGCGGACGGCTGCTTTATGATATTGCTTCATTGAATGAAACTCCGATTTTCGGAACAAAGCGTGACATTGACGAAGACGAATTTCGTGCGGCGCTTATCGGTTTGGAAGGACAGATGGGAAGTTTCAAATATGTTGGCGAGCTGGGTTTCGCTGGCGGAGAAACTTCATTTAAGGATTTTAATCTCACATATAAAGGGCCGGTAAATATTAAAGTCGGGCAGATGAAAACTACCAATTCGATGGAAGAGACCACCTCATCAATCAATATATCGTTTTTAGAACGTGCCATGGTCACTGATGCTTTTGGCATTGACCGTAGGTTGGGTTTGCTGATTGCCAAAACTGGCGATAATTATGGGCTTTCGGTAGGAATATTTGGTAATTCAATTGATGCCAAAAGAAACAATCAATCTGGTACTACAGTATTAAGCGCTAGAGGCACATTTGCTCCTGTTTTAGAGCCGGGTAAACTCCTGCATTTGGGAGCCTCAATTCGCTACACTGAAAACCAGACAGGCGCACCATCTAGATCCACCCGTTGGGGGCCACATTTGGCTACCGAAAAAATCAAGCCGGTAATTGGCGGTGATGCTGTGTATTACAATTTTGAAGCAGCAAGTGTTATCGGTAAGTTTCATGCACAGGCTGAATATATGGCCGAAAGCGGTGATCTTGGCTCGGCAAATGGTGGCTTTGTGCAAGTTGGGTATTTTTTCACCGGTGAAACTCGTGCTTACAAAGCTGGTTCTGGCAAGTTTGATCGTACCAAACCATTGCGGCCAGTATCCGAAGGCGGGTTTGGTGGCTTAGAAATGGTGGCGCGTTTTGATACTCTTGATGCCAGAAATGCCTTTGATGAAAAGGTAACAGCATGGAGCGCTGGCTTAACTTGGTATCCAGAAAGCCATTTGCGGGTAAGGTTGAATTACACTGATGCCAATGGCGATCGTTTTGTTGGCGATGGCTTGCAGTTACGTTTGCAAGTGGATTGGTAAATATCAGGAGCAGGGATTACCTGCTCCTGAATTTATTTTATCCGGCCTTTGTTTTTGCAATCCATTCATTGACCACATCGTCAAGAACCGCCAATGGCACCGGCCCGCCCGCCAAGATCAGGTCGTGGAACTCTCGAATGTCGAACTTGTCGCCAAGTTGTTGTTTGGCTCTAGCTCGTAATTCTTGGATTTTTAACATGCCGATCTTATAGGCTGTGGCTTGTCCGGGCATGACAATATATCGCTCAATGGCACTGGTGCTGTCGGAAACCGAATTTGGCGTGTTGTCCACCAAATAATCAATCGCTTGCTGGCGTGTCCATCGTTTATCGTGCAGGCCAGTATCAACTACCAGTCTTGCGGCACGCCATAACTCCATGGCTAATCTTCCAAAGTCAGAATACGGATTTTCGTAAAAGCCCATTTCCTTGGGGATTAGTTCTGAATAAAGTCCCCAACCTTCGCTATAGGCCGTGTAACCACCCATTTTACGAAACATTGGCACATCGGTTAATTCCTGCGCGATAGATAATTGCATGTGATGACCGGGATTGCCCTCATGATAGGCCAAAGCCTCCATCTGGTAGGTCGGCATGCTTTTCATATTGTAGAGGTTTGCATAATAAGTGCCAGGCCGCGAGCCGTCTATTGCAGGGCGTTGGTAAAATGCTTTACCGGCTGTGGCCTCGCGAAACGGCTCGACCGCTTTTACGATTAGTTTGGCTTTTGGTTTGGTGATGAAAATTTCATCAAGCCGCTCACTGATAATGTCGATATATTCAGTGGCTTTGGCCAGATACTCGGCTTTACCTTCATCGGTGTTAGGGTAATAAAACTGCGGATCTTCGCGCATGAAAACCATAAAAGCCGATAGATCACCATCAAAATTAACCTTGCCGATAATTTCGCGCATTTCATCATGAATACGAGTGACCTCACTTAAACCCAGATCGTGGATTTGGGTTGGCGTCATGTCGGTGGTGGTCATTGCTTGTAATCTTGACGCGTAATATGCTTCGCCATTGGGCAGTTTCCATACACCATCATCGGTGCCAGCGGTTTGTTTTTGCTGCTGCATTTCGGTGATCAAGGCCGTATAAGCTGGCCCGATAGAAGATAAAATGGCGGTTTTTGCGGCGGCCAATAGCTCAGTTTTTACTTCGTCGCTGGCTTCTAACTTGTCTAGTTTTTTCTTGAAGTCAGCAAATATCGGGCTGTCATCATCGCCACTAAACGGTGCGCCGGTAATGATGTTCTGTGCTGCATCGATCACCCGATCATAAACAAATTCCGGCGGGTGAATACCGTTTTCAAACCGGCGGCGGGTGTTTTTTACATTACCGTCTAGATATTCAGCTACACCTTGTAATCTGGAAACATAATCCTTGGCATCTTGTTCAGAACGGATTTGATGCTGGTTGATAAGAAATGCTGGAATTCGGCTGTGTACGCCGAACATTTGGTTAAATGAATAACTGTAATCCATAAAAGCCATTTGGCGTTTTGTTTGGGCAGCATTATATTCGGCCAGACGCCATGAAAGTTTTGCATTTGGCTCTAATTTGTCGAAATCAAATTCGGCTTGCATTTTTTCAAATGCTGCAAGTCGTAAAGTACTGCTTTCGATAGAGTATTCCAATGATGGGTTGTCCCATTTGCCGTAGTCTGCATCACGTATGCCTAAGTATGATTTGAACATTGGCGAACGATCCAGTGCCGACTGAAACTGTTGCTGGAAGAAATCGTTCAAGCGTTGAGTTTCGGTTTGTTCGGTTTCAGCAACAGCTTCTACTGTCCCTGTCTCTACGGCTTCAACCTCTGCTTTTGCGTTGTTTTGTGGTGTTGTCGCTGGCGAACAGGCCAGTAATAACCCGCTAAGTGCCGCGGTTAGTAAATATTTGCTCTTAGACATAATTTCTCCCAATTTATCAGCCAATTACTCTTGATGGTCATAGTTTATTAACCATGATGCCAGCACTCTAGCGCAGTTAAACCCATTAGTCGCGTTAGAAAACGTTCATGAACAGCTCAGAAGTACTTGATTTTGCCCGCGAGGCAGTTTGGTTAGTATTGCAAATGGCCGGCCCGATTATGGCTGTTGGCTTGGCTGTTGGTGTGGCAATCGCTTTGCTACAGGCTTTAACCCAAGTTCAAGAAATGACATTGGTGTTCGTGCCAAAGATTGTTGCTATATTTATCGCATTGCTGGTTTTTATGCCGCTAATGGGTGCCTTGCTTGGTGGGTTTATGAACCGGATCGCCGACCGAGTCATCTCGATGTAGGCTGATTTCTCATGGATCTAACATCGCTTTCCGACAATGCTTTTGCCATATCTCTAGTGTTTGCGCGTATTGGCTCAATGCTGATGTTGTTTCCCGGCTTTGGGGAGACATCTGTTCCGGCCAGATTGCGTTTGGCCTTGGCTTTATTATTGGCGTTTATTATTGTCGGATTAGTTGGTGATAAATTACCACCAATACCAGAGCAACCCATGCAGATGGCAGGATTGGTTGGCTCCGAGGTGTTAATAGGTTTGATGTTTGGAGCCATTGCCAGGTTGATGATGAGCGCGCTTTCCGTCGCTGGACAGGTAATTGGTATGCAAGCTGGTCTCGCTATGGCGCAGACATTTGATCCATCACAAGGCCGGCAAAGTGCGATATTTTCTTCATTCCTAAGTCTAACCGGTGTCGTGCTGATTTTCACCACCGGTTTGCATCACATGTTTATCACTGGTCTTGTTGGATCGTATGATCTTATCTCGCCGGGTGTTTTACCTCTGGCGGCTGATGTAAAAGATCTGGCAACCAATACAGTAGCGGATTCATTTCGCCTTGGCGTGCAAATGGCCGCGCCACTTATTGCCTTTGGGTTGATTTTTTATCTGGCGCTTGGGGTGTTGTCGCGGTTAATGCCGCAATTACAGATATTTTTCATCGCAATGCCGCTAAATGTTCTTGTGGGAATAGCAATTTTTGCAATTAGCATGAGTGCAATGCTTGGCGTTTGGTTGATGTACATTGATCAATATGCGGCGAGTTTGAACGGAGTTGCATCTTAAATGGCCGATGATCAGGATAAGTCGCAAAAAACCGAAACCGCCACGCCACATAAACTGATCGAGGCGCGCAAAAAAGGCGATATTGCTAAATCACAGGAAATTCCCAGTTGGGTATTGTTGGCAACGTCGGTGTTGGTTATGGCAGTGTTTTCAGGCCCGTTGGCTAGAAATTTAAGTGGTTGGCTTAGTGGGTTTTTATCCAATCCTCGTTCAATACAACTTGATGGCTTGGGCATGCAGGTATTAGCTTCGAGCATTGTCTGGAATATGTTCGGCGCGTTGGCAATGATCATCGGCCTGTTAATGCTAGCGGCCTTGGCTGGGCATATAGTGCAGCAGGGGTTTTTATGGGCACCAGACAAAATCCAACCTAAAATTTCCAAAATATCGCCGTTGGCCGGATTTAAGCGACTATTTGGAATGCAAAGTCTGGTGAATTTTGGTAAGGGCATTGGCAAGATGACGATTGTTGGTCTGATTGCTTTTGCTGTGGTTTGGCCGCGGCGGGACTTGCTGGCTGGTATGCCATATCTTGATTTGCTGGCTTTGATGCCGAGTCTTCGTGATGCTGCCCTCGTATTGTTCATTGCTTCGGTTTCAGTGTT
>JAKITZ010000083.1 GCA_021647805.1 Robiginitomaculum sp. | reverse complement strand
CTAAGCAATTAAAAGGGCTTTGCGAGAACGTTCAGTGTGATGACTTAAGCGCGGCTTTTCATATAGCCGTTGCCGATGCGGATAAAAGCGATGCAAAAGACCCTGTGGTTCTGTTTTCTCCGGCCTGTGCTTCTTTTGATCAGTTTACTGATTTTGAAGAACGTGGTGATGCGTTTGTTGAACTGTTTGAAAACGTAAGGCAAAAACAATGAGTTCAATTGCCAAACACCGTCAGCAATCTATGATCCGCGACTGGTATTGGAGCGTTGATAAAGTTTCCGTTTTGGCCGTTGGGTTGCTAATTATTATTGGATTGCTTTTGTCATTGGCGTCTTCGCCGGGGGCTGCTGATCGACGTGACTTGATTGACCCTTTTTATTATTTATCACGGCATTTGATTTTTGCAGGTCTAGCCGCCGGTTCAGTATTCGTTATTTCCATGTTCTCAAGACAAAATGCCCGGCGCTTGGCATTTCTTGCTTTGCTTTGCGCGCTTTTGGTGATGATTTATATTGAATTTTTTGGAAATTACACTGCGGGGGAAGCAAAAAGGTGGATCAGAGTAGGCTCGTTTACCTTACAGCCATCGGAGTTCTTAAAACCTGGCTTGATGGTAATGATTGCTTGGTTGCTAGTTAAAAGCCAGCAAACTGGAATTCCTGGCAGGTTGATTGCTTTTGCGGTTTACGGTTTTTCTTCAATGTTATTATTACTTCAACCAGATGCCGGGCAAACTATTCTTATTACAATGAGTTTTGTGTTGGTTTTTTTTATTGCCGGAATGTCTTGGCAATGGGTCGTGTCTTTCATTTCTTTGACGGTTATTGGTTCGATTGGTGTGTATTTGGCGATGCCGCATTTTGCCAGTCGGATAAATCGTTTTCTTGATTCTTCAAGCGGTGATAACCATCAGGTTAATATGGCAATGGCAGCGATCCAACGCGGTGGGGTATTTGGCCGTGGTCCTGGTGAAGGACGAATTAAGAGCGAGATACCTGACGCACACACTGACTTTATTTTTTCAGTTGCCGCCGAAGAATTTGGAATGATTTTGTGTGTTATAATCATCGGCCTTTATACTTTGATTGTGGTACGCTCAATGATGCGCGCCAGTCGTCTTATTGACCCGGTTTCACAATTATCTGCAATCGGCTTGGCTGTGTTGCTAGGGTTGCAGGCTTTTATAAACATTGGTGTTAATTTGCAAATGCTTCCAACTACAGGAATGACTTTACCTTTTATTTCCTATGGTGGATCATCAATGTTGGCTATTGGTCTTACCGTGGGCTTATTATTGGCTTTTACCAGATCGCGACCGGGAGTAATGGAATGAGTAAAAAGCCGGTGATTGCATTAGCGGCAGGTGGAACCGGCGGGCATGTATTTCCTGCAGAAGCTCTTGCTCATGAGCTGATTTCACGTGGCGCAAGTGTTATACTGGTAACTGACCCGCGTGGCGAGAAATTAACTGAAAAGTTTCCTTGTGATCAAAAACTAGTGGTAAAGTCTGCAAGCCCATCAAAGAACCCAATAAAATTGTTTGTCTGGTTTTTGTCAATGATACGTTCTCGACATGCGACGATAAAGTTTTTGAAAAAACATGATTGTGATCATGTGGTTGGCTTTGGTGGATACCCTTCGGTTCCAGCAATATTGGCGGCAAGATCATTAAAACTACCACTCGGTTTGCATGAGCAAAATGCAGTTTTAGGAAGAGCTAACCGATTAGGCGCGGTAAGTGTTAATTGGATCGCCAGTGGTTTTGAAACTCTAAATCAGCTACCAACAAACAAGAATATTCGCCATTTGGTAACCGGAAACCCATTGCGCCCAGCATTGATGCAAGCGATCAATAAACCGTTTCCAACTGTTGCTGGCGATTTGAACTTATGTGTGTTGGGCGGCTCATTAGGTGCCAGAATATTAAGCGATACTGTTCCGGCGGCGATTGCCCTTTTGCCAAAGGAATTGCGAAAACGGTTGTTTGTGGTAGCGCAAATCACCAAAGACAGAATTAAAAAGGCAACTGAAACTTTTGCCAGTGCCGGGGTTCGTTGCGAGTTGGCTCCGTTTTTTGATGATGTTGCTAGCCGACTTGCCATGGCGCATCTGGTGGTGGCACGAGCCGGTGCTTCTAGTGTGTCCGAATTAGCAGCAATGGGTAAACCTTGCATTTTGATACCGCTTGCTATTGCTATGGACGATCATCAGACAATAAATGCTGGTGAGCTAAAAAAAGCCGGTGCTGCTGATGTAATAAGTGAAGAAGAATTGACACCAGAGAAATTGGCAGCACTTTTACAGGTAAGATTGTCTGATCTACCTGAGCTGTCAAAACGGGCAGAAGCGGCAAAATCGGTTGCCAGAGTTAATGCGGCCACTAAACTTGCGGATCTAGTATTGGAAAAGAGGAGATAGTTTTGCGTGGTGCAGTACCTTTTGAATTTGGTGTAATACATTTTGTTGGCATTGGTGGTATCGGCATGAGTGGTATTGCCGAGGTGATGTTGAACTTGGAGTATCAAGTGCAAGGATCAGACATTTCTGAGAACGCTAATGTAAAACGCCTGCGCCAAAAAGGTGCCAAAGTGATTATCGGTCAACAAGCGGATAATGTTTGTGGTGTTTCTGCAATTGTTGTCTCAACTGCGATTAGTGACGATAACCCTGAAGTGATCGCCGCGCGTGAACTTGGTATTCCGGTGGTTCGAAGAGCGGAAATGCTGGCGGAATTAATGCGCCTTAAATGGTCGGTTGCGGTGGCTGGTACTCATGGCAAAACCACTACCACATCACTTGTCGCCACCTTGCTTGATGCTGCTGGACTAGATCCAACAGTGATAAATGGTGGGATTATTTCTGCCTATGATTCAAATGCAAAACTGGGAACTGGCGATTGGATGGTGGTTGAAGCCGATGAAAGTGACGGCTCGTTTTTAAAGCTCCGCGGTGCTGTTGCTATTGTTACCAATATTGATCCTGAGCACATGGAACATTACGGCACTGTGGAAAACCTGCATGATGCTTTTTTCCAGTTTGTAGAAGCAATTCCATTTTACGGGTTTGCGGTTCTTTGTGTTGATGATCCTGATGTGCAGAGGCTTTCCGCGAAAGTCCAGAATCGTAAAGTATTGTCTTACGGTTTTTCTCCGCAAGCAAATGCTCGAATTAGCCCGGTAATTTCTGTTGATAATGGTTCACGTTTTGATATTAGTTTTTCCGGTTCTGATGGGGCAAAAGAAGAAAAATGGGAAAACCTGTTTTTACCAATGGCCGGAGACCATAATGTTGCTAATGCTACAGCTGCGGTGGTGGTGGCCAAGGAATTGGGCGCTAACTTTGAGCAGGTGCAAAGTGCATTGGCCAGCTTTGGTGGGGTAAAGAGACGTTTTACTCATGTTGAGACGTGGAACGGTGTTACTATTATCGATGATTATGGTCATCACCCAGTAGAAATAACCGCGGTATTGCAAGCTGCACGCAGCTCAAGCGATGGACGGGTGATTGCGATAGTACAGCCACATAGATATACGCGGTTACATGACTTATTTGATGAGTTTTGCACCTGTTTCAACGAAGCCGATACAGTGTTGGTTACGCCAGTGTTTGAAGCTGGAGAAACGCCGATAGCCGGTGCCGATCAAAACAGTTTGGTTGCCGGATTAAAAGCCAATGGCCACAAAGACGTATATCCGGTAAAACGCGAAGCGTTAGCTAAAATGGTTGCCGACAAAGCAAACCCGGGTGATTTGGTGCTGTTTTTAGGTGCTGGAGATATTACCGCCTGGGCTTATGATTTGCCGGGACAGCTGGAGGCTCTTTGAAGTGCCTGTATTGGTGAAACCAGAAGATTTTCCGGAAATTCGTGGGAAACTGATCGAACAAACACCATTAGCCGCTTACACATGGCTTCGAGTTGGCGGGCCAGCCGACATGCTGTTTTTACCTAAAGATGAGGCAGATTTGGCAATGTTTATGGCGCAAAAGTCAGCTGAGTTGCCGGTTTTTGTTTTGGGCGCAGGCTCGAACCTGCTTGTAAGAGATGGCGGAATTGCTGGAGTAGTGATCCGCTTGGGGCCAGCTTTTGGCGCATTACAGGTCGAGGGCGAGGTGTTTATTCGGGTAGGAGCTGCCGTTCCAGATAAAATGCTGGCTAAATTTGCTGCCAAGTCCGGCATTGGTGGTTTGTCCTTTTACAGTGGTATTCCCGGTAGTATTGGCGGGGCTTTGCGAATGAATGCCGGTTGTTACGGTACAGAAACCGCAGATGTTTTGCATTCTGTAGTGGTTATTGATGGTTTGGGGCGGCGTAGAATTGTTGACGTTGATGAATTAAACTATTCTTATCGAAATTGCGGTGCGCCTAAGGATTGGGTTTTTGTGGAAGCCTTATTCAAAGGGCAAAAGGCTGATTCTGAGGAGGTATTTCAGCAAATGCAACTTATTCAGGAGCGCCGGGAGCAAAGCCAGCCAATACGAGAAAAAACCGGTGGTTCGACATTCAAAAACCCGCCAGATCATAAAAGCTGGGAATTAATAGATCAGGCCGGAGCAAGAGGGCGAAAAGTTGGTGGTGCAATAATGTCAGAGCAGCATTGTAATTTTATGATCAATGTTGAAAATGCCAGCGCTGATGATTTGGAGCAATTGGCTTTAAGCGTTCAAAAATCAGTCAAGGAAACTAGCGGGGTCGATTTGCAGTGGGAAATAAAGCGAGTAGGGCGATCATGAGCAGGAAAATAGTGGTTTTAGCAGGCGGGCAAAGCGCCGAGCGCGAAGTGTCATTAAATTCTGGCAAGGCCTGCGCCGATGCTTTGCGCCGTAAAGGTTGGGACGTATCGACTATTGATCCCTGTACTAATTTGGCGATGGAATTATCGGCATTAAATCCAGACGTGGTGTTTAACGCCTTGCACGGTGAGTTTGGCGAAGATGGCCGGGTTCAAGGTTTATTGGACATTTTGGGTCTGCCTTATACTCATTCTGGAGTTCTTGCATCAGCTTTGGCTATGGACAAACAAAAAACCAAAGCGGTTTTACGTGAGCATGGTATTAAATGCCCAACAGGTATTTTGGCTAATCGATTTAAGGCAGCCAAAGAGCATTTATTACCGCCTCCTTATGTAATAAAACCAAACGCTCAAGGCTCTAGTGTCGGAGTGTTGATTGTTCTAAAGGATGATGTGTGTCCTCCTAAGGTTTTGGTATCAGATGATTGGCCTTATGGTGATGAAGTTCTGGTGGAGGAGTATATTGCGGGCAGGGAATTAACCGTTACTGTTATGGGTGATAAAGCTCTTTGTGTTACTGAAATTGTCGCCAATCGTGATTTTTATAATTATGAAGCAAAATATTTTGCTGGCGGGTCAACCCACATTTGTCCGGCAAAAATCGATGATAATTTTGCAAAAAATGTTATGAATCAAGCGGTTAAAGCTCATAGAGTGCTGGGTTGCAATGGTATTACCCGTTCAGATTTTCGCTGGGATGAAAAAAATAATTTGTTAAGGTTACTGGAAATTAACACCCAACCGGGCATGACTTCTACTTCGCTTGTTCCTGAACAGGCGGCTTCTTTAAAGATCACGTTTGATGATCTAGTGGAATGGATGGCAGAAGATGCGCTTATCTCAACTAAAGTCGGGTTCCGGTCGCAGGAAACCTAGCGGACGGGCTAAACCTGTTAGGTCTAGGCGTGTGCCTAAAAAAAAGAATGCTGCATCTACTAAGGCCAGTAGCTGGATTCACGCTAAAGCTAGATCAGTTAGGCAGCGCCAACGTCCGCGAACAATAGTTATAGGTATTGTCAGCGGATTTTTATCCACTGTTATTTTGGGCTTTTGGTTGTCCGGGCATTTAGGTGATGCTTATGCCGCCAGCGCGAAATTTGGGGAAAACAGGTTGTTAGCGGCTGGTTTTGGTATTGACCACATAGATGTTGATGGGGCTTTACATTCATCGGAAGGTGAGGTTCGCAAAGTATTAGGTATTGAAAATGGCGAATTAGTATTCGCTATAAATCTGCAACAAGCCCGTTTACGTGTTGAATCGTTAGGATGGGTAAAAAAAGCTTCTGTCACTCGATTATTACCAAACCGTATTGTGGTGGTTATTACTGAAAGAACACCTTTTGCAGTCTGGCAGCACCGAAATGAATTTAGTTTGATAAACGCTAATGGTTCATTGATCCGTCGTATTACAGGCAAAGAATACACGGATTTACCAAGGGTTATTGGCGATGGTGCCTCGACGGAAGCGATAAAACTATTGACGGATTTGGGAACCAGAAGAGAGCTGGTGCAAAAAGTTCGTTATGTTGTTCGGGTATCAGAACGCCGCTGGAATTTGATGTTTTTCTCAGGAGCTGAACTATTATTGCCTGCGGTGGGTTGGAGTGCCTCACTTGATCAAATTGAGGTGTCTACTGATTTTATGGCAATGTTGAATTTACCAAATGTCATTCTTGATACCAGAGTTGTTGGTAAAATTGCGGTTCGTGAAAAACTGACAAGGCCTGTTACGTTGAAAAGAATAGTTTCATGAGCCCTAAGACAGGTATTATTTCATCGTCAAAGGGTGGTTATTCTTCTGCCGGTGCTGTTGCTTTAAAGCCAAAACTGGCTGGGGTTTTGGATATTGGTACGTCCAAAATCACTTGTTTCATTGCTAAAATAGACGAAACAGGGCGTGATCATATTCAGGTGATAGGCGTTGGTCATCAGCTTTCTAGAGGTACTTCAAATGGAGGTATTGTCGATCTTGAGGAGGTCGAGGGTGCAATAAGGTTGGCTGTTGATCAAGCCGAACGTATGGCAGGACACTCTATCTCATCGGTGACAGTTAATCTTGCCTCCACTGGAATGGTGGCTCGTCGTGTGCAGGGCGTTATCAATATGAGTGGTCGTGAAGTGTCAGACCGGGATGTTAGAAGGTGTGTTGATGTTGCCAAGCGAAAATTCCAAGAACCAGAGCATGAAATGATACATGCTTTTGCACAGAGATATAAGGTTGATAGAAATAACGATGTGCGTGACCCTAGGGGAATGTTCGCCCACCAGCTGGCGGTTGAAATGTGTCTGGTTTCCAGCCCGCTTGGACCTATACGCAATATTGCGCTGGCGGTTGACCGTTGTCGCCTTGAATTACGAAGCATAGTAGCAACTCCGTATGCGGCGGGGTTGTCGGCATTGGTCGAGGACGAAAGAATGTTAGGGGCAACGATAATTGATATGGGAGCTGGCTCCACCTCATTTGCAGTATTTAACGAAGGCGTTTTGGAATATATGGGAATTGTTCCTCTTGGCGGCAATCATGTTACTAATGATATTGCCCGAGGTTTATCAACGCCTACTGCTTCGGCTGAACGAATTAAAACTATGTTTGGATCGTGTCTTGATGACCCTGATGATGATCGTGAAATGATTGATTGCCCCGGCATGTGCGATGACCCTCGTCAACGTATTGACCAAGCTCCAAGAGCTTTGTTAACCGGAATTATCAGACCTCGGGTTGAGGAAATTCTTGAAATGGTACGCGACCAACTTGATCAGATGAAGCCAGAAAACCCTTGGGGTAGGCGTATAGTTTTGGTTGGTGGTGCTAGTCAGATGGATGGAGTTGCTGATTTGGCAAGTCGAGTTTTTGGTGAACGTGTTCGTATTGGAAGGCCTTTGGCAATATCCGGGTTAGCAGACGCGGTTAGTGGCCCAGGCTTTGCCGCTACTGCTGGTAGTTTGCGTCATGTGTTTCGTTCTAATCGTGAAACAATAAATGGCTCGGTGCAATTGACTGATAGTGCTGGCGATAATCAAAATCCGGCAGATAATAACCCGGTTTTACGGCTTTTTAGTTGGTTACGCGAAAATATATAATACTTATTGGAGGGGCTTTTTGGTGTTTTTTAGCTGAAAACTTTCTCTAGAGCATTTTCGGTTCAGTTTGAGTCGAAAAATAACTCTATCTTTTTGTTTTGTCGCATTTTCTTGCCGCAAAACCGGAGCCATTTTTGCTGAAAATGCTCTAATCGATTGTTCTGCAATAGGTTTTATGGAAATATTTAAATTGTTGGTGCTGGATATACTCTAAAAATTGATAAAAATTACTGCTTATGCTTAACCCAGTGTTAAGTGAAATAGTAAACTATATGTGAACCTTGTTCCCCTTTTGGAAAATTGGAGCCTTAAAATGGCAATTTCACTTACAGCCCCTCCATCTCATGAATTAAAGCCCCGCATATTAGTATTTGGTGTCGGCGGAGCTGGCGGTAATGCCGTCAACAATATGATCGAGTCCGATTTACAGGGCGTTGAATTTGTTGTCGCCAACACAGATGCTCAGGCACTGCACCGTTCAAAAGCGGAACGCACCATTCAAATGGGAGCTGCAATAACCGAAGGCCTTGGAGCAGGAGCGCGTCCCGAAGTTGGACGTGATTCCGCAGAAGACAGCTTGCAAGACATAATGCAGCACCTTGAAGGTGCGCACATGGTGTTTATTACTGCCGGAATGGGTGGTGGCACTGGAACCGGAGCTGCACCAGTTATTGCTCAAGCAGCAAGAGACGCAGGGATATTAACCGTTGGTGTAGTTACCAAGCCGTTTGATTTTGAAGGTTCAAGGCGTTCAAGAATCGCCGAAGAAGGTGTAATTAACTTACAAGAGGTTGTTGACACGCTGATAATAATTCCGAACCAGAACCTGTTTAGAATTACCAACGAGAAAACCACCATGTCAGATGCCTTTGCTATGGCTGATGAGGTTTTGCATTCGGGTGTTCATGGAATTACAAGTTTAATGGTCAATCCGGGTTTGATAAATCTGGATTTTGCTGATGTTCGCACTGTAATGGACGAAATGGGCAAGGCTATGATGGGCACAGGTGAAGCTAGTGGTGATGATCGGGCTGTTGAGGCTGCAAAAGCTGCGATATCCAATCCATTGCTGGAAGATATTGCTATTTCAGGCGCCCGTGGTGTGTTGATCAATATTACCGGTGGTGATGACCTTACTTTGCATGAGGTTGATGAAGCTGCATCTCTGATCCGCGCAGAAGTTGACGAAGAGGCTAATATTATTATTGGCTCGACGTTTGATAAAAATTTAAGCGGTGCAATGAGGGTTTCAGTTGTTGCAACTGGAATTACTGAGGGAGTTGCTATGCAAAAACCAATTCCTGCCGCGCAACCCATTATTAGCGAACCAGTTCAAAGACAAGAAGTAATTCAAGAGCCAGTATTAGAGCCATTGCCACAGCCAATACCAGCGGCAGCGCAAGTCACAATGCCAGAACCTGTTGAGCAAACCATACCTGATCCGGTTTATCATAACACTGAAACTGCTGCTGAAATGGACGTTCCGTTAGATACCGAGTTAGAAGCTCCGGCACCAAAGTTTGGCTTTAACATTTTTCGTCCCAAACGCCGCCCTGTTGGTGCGCCTCCGGCGATGGTTAAGCCGGCTGAGCAACGTATCGAGCCGGTTGTTGATGTTAGAGATGAAATGCCGGTTACAACAACTCCGGACTTGTTTTTAAGCTCGGTTGATGATGAGTTGGAAATTCCGGCATTCTTGCGCCGACAAGCAAATTAGCAATTTTGCCGAGTTTTAGAGGCTATACTCCATTGACCCAAAAAGTGGACACCGGTTTTTGGTTAAGTTGATGGATCCAAAAGGGAAAGTATACTAAAAACACTGTTTAATTCAGTGTTTTTAGTATAAGAGAAACATTATGCAAGCATTCGTTGGTTGAGGCTATAATTTGGCAGGTATATGCTTGTTAATTAATTC
>JAKITZ010000082.1 GCA_021647805.1 Robiginitomaculum sp. | reverse complement strand
TTGGGTAAACCCTTCTTATTTGTGATTCAAACTCCACCCCCGGCTCCGCAAGATTAAATATCTCTTGCCTTTGCCTCGGCGTTACCGATCTAGCTATTCGCGCACGACCGCTCTTACCTGACAAACGTTGCCTTAAAGTTTGCGCGGAAGGGCTACTATCAAGCACGGATAATCGAGTTACTAACCGGTCTACATCATCAATATCAGCACGCCATATATATACATCCCAAGTTTCGATATTCGCAGCCAGCAATACATCATTGCGGTCAACAATATTGCCCCTGGACACCGGAGCAGCGTCCAAAACCAAAGCAGCAGTTTCCACAGGAACCGAGTTCAGTATAGCTAGATCAGCAGCACGAGCCGCCAACACAATAGCCGCCGCACCTATAGCCATAATTAGTGCAGCTATACGTGGCTTGAAACTTCCAACCAAATCGACATCGGCACCTCGCGCCACAAAAAGACGTGACATGTTAATTTTATTCGTGTCGGCCAAAGGCGTTAATCTGTCCCTGCCCTGAGCCATTACCGATTATTTTCCAACGGCTCAATCAATGCGACCGGTGTCAATTCAGGAACAGCACCTTTAGTTAAAGCCGTCAAAACTTCTGCCGATTTATGCGCTGACAGATTAGTCATGGGAACCATTCCCAACTGCGCTTGAGCAAGCCCGGCAAGCCTCGTCGGACTTTCAAGATAAGCCTGCTCTTTTTCTAATAATAATATAGCCTTTCTAGTTTCCAGAACCTCAACTTGCAAACGAGCCAAGCGATCTTGCGAGTGCTCCACGTCATTTTTAATGATATAGAGCGCTCCTGCCAACAAACACGTTACCGTAAAGGCCAGCACATTTAACGTCTTAATCACGAGCGAGCCTCCAATTGTGTGATATCTGCCATTTGTGCAAAAACAGGAACCACCGACATTGCCGGAGCATTGGTGCGAGACGCCCAACGTAACCTAGCTGATCTAGATCTTGGATTTTCAGTGACTTCGCTATCACTTGGCAACATTACTTTGCGTTGCTGCAGCTCGAAACTAGCCTGAAACACAGACCTTTCCTCGACCGGTGCATGGCGCGACCCCAGTGATGGAGCCTCTGATCGTAACCGCAAAAAATTCTTGACCAAACGATCTTCTAAAGAATGAAAAGCCACCACAACTAGGCGACCGCTCGGAGACAAAACCCGCTCTGCCGCCAGCAAAAGACGAGATAACTCGCCCAATTCATCATTTACATATATCCGCAATGCTTGAAAAACTTTTGTCGCCGGATGAATTCGCCCCTTTTTGGGCCCTAACGCCTGTTCAAGCAATTGTGCCAATTGCCCCGTGCTGGTGATCGACTCGATCTCTCGGCGCGCACCTATTGCCTCGGCTGCCCGCCGGCTACGTTTTTCCTCGCCCAAAATTTTGAAAATCCACGATAATTCTCTCTCTGGCAGCTGGTTAACCACGTCCGCCGCACTGACACCTGATTGCGACATACGCATATCCAACGGCCCGTCTCGCATGAAAGAAAATCCGCGAAGATTTTGATCTATTTGCATTGAAGAAACCCCAACATCAAGGACGATGCCATCAATTTTCCCCCAACCGTGCTGCTGCAACACCTCTTCAAGATTAGAAAAAGCAGTTTGATAAAATGAAAAACGAGGCGAGCTAGTTTTGACAAGCCTATCAGCCTCAACCTGCACAACCGGATCACGATCAAGACCAAGCAAAAAAACATCTGGTGTTTTTAATATTTCTCGCGAATAGCCACCGGCTCCAAACGTGCAATCGACAATCCGCTTACCTGCGATAAGGTCTAAAGCGGTTACCGCCTCTTTTAACATGACCGGGACATGGCTCATGTTTTATCTCGATCCAGCAAGTCAGCCAGCGCCGGAGAGCTTTTCATCAACTCTGCTAAATCCTGTCCGCCGCCTAATTTCGCGACCAACTCAGGATCCTGCATCATCTTCGCTGCTTGTTTAGCCATTGTTGCAGCACGCAAGTCATGAGCTTTGCTATTCCATATTTCGAACCGCGATCCACAGCCGACAAAAGTTGCTTTTTTATCTAATCCTGCATGCTCAAGAAATGACTTCGGCAAAGTAATTCGCCCTGTACTATCAAAATCCAACCGCTTCGCCGCACCAAGAACCGCAACCTCCATAACCTGCCCCATCGGATCGTAACGACCGAGTCTTGCAATATCTGCTCGGTATTGCTGAATAAACAACTCACCACCGCCTTCAAGAAAAGCACCTGAAAAATGCGGAAACAAGTAAACAGCATCGTGCGGGTCATTGCGTAACACAGACCTGTAACTGGCCGGCACTGACACCCGGTTCTTGGTGTCTACACCGTGATCTGATGTAGAAATAAACATTCCGCAGCAAACTCCATTCAGCCGGTAAAATCACAAGATCAGTTAACTATTTATGAACCATGGGATACCATGGGAAAACATGGGAGACAATGCGCATTCCAAGGAAAAGCCATTTTTTTCCCCAATAAAATCCAATTTTACAAGTTTATACACAGTCTATACAGGAACAAAAAACGAACATCTGTGGATAGAATGCAAATGCATTATTCCACTTAGTAATGAATGCAAGGTAAATAACCAACCTAAAGCCGCCAAAGCTCGCACAATGAAACACATAAGAGGTGAAACATTGCCATTACTCACGCGTAAAGAGAAAACGCGACCAGAACCATAACCCAAGCCTGCAAAAGCGCGGTAATTCTTACAAATCTTGTGTTGACTCTGGCACGAGGAGTAATACTCTATGGAGCTATCTCGGCATAAGGAGGGCCGGTCTAGGTTTAGCAGAAGTTGAAACGAATAATCGCATACGACACACATTTGTGGTTTTGTGATTAATAGCGATGCAGTTTCAATTTTCTTTTCGATAACACGCCTTTAGTGGTATTTGACGGTTTTCATCAACTAAAACCGCCCCCGTAAAAACCCGTTTATCGATAATACAACATTCCTCTCGTCATATACCGTCATAAAAATTTTACTGCTATTGTAGTTTTTTTTGATCGAATTCCTTCGGTAAGTCTTTATAAGAGCCGATCATTCATCAAATAATGGCTCACTCGGCGACATTATTTAACCAAACACGAACTTGAATACTTAAAGGAAATAACAACAGACACATAACCATTTCCCAGCGGATACTAGACAACGCCGGTAATCAAATTCGAGAAAAACAGTAACCTATGCGGCCAAGGCAACGCTTACCCGCATTACATATACAAGATTTATACGTGGAGATCACCAAAGATGAAAAACGGGACTAAAAATATTAATGTAGCGATTGTGGGCATGGGTAATTGCTCCAGTTCATTAGTCCAGGGCATATATTATTACGGCCAAAAGAACTCTAATGACGCGGCTGGCTTAATGCATGAGACATTAGATGGTTATCATCCACGCGACCTACATGTTACTGTCGCTTTTGATATTGATAAAAGAAAAGTTGGCAAAGACATCTCGGAAGCAATTTTTGCTAAACCAAATTGCACCAAGGTTTTCCATGAAGATGTGCCGAATATGGGCGTAAAAGTACAAATGGGCTGTATTCTTGACGGTTATTCCGATCACATGAATAGCTATAATGATGATCGCACGTTCTTGCCATCAGATGCCGCACAAGCAACCAAAGAAGATGTTATTCTCGCCCTTAAAGAAGGGCAAGTTGACGTACTGACCAGCTATTTACCGGTTGGTAGCCAAAAAGCCACTGAGTTTTATGCTGAGTGCGCTCTTGAAGCCGGTGTAGCTTTTGTAAACAATATCCCGGTATTTATTGCATCTGATCCTGTTTGGGCAAAACGCTTTACCGATGCCGGTGTTCCGATCATTGGTGATGATATTAAATCACAATTGGGCGCTACCATTGTTCACCGGGTTCTCACCGATTTGTTTGCTAAACGCGGTGTACCATTGGACAACACTTACCAGCTGAACACTGGTGGCAACACTGATTTCTTAAATATGAAAAACCAGCAACGCCTGAAGTCAAAAAAAATCTCCAAAACCGAAGCAGTACAAGCTGTTGTTGCAGATCGTATGGAAGACGAACACATTCACGTCGGCCCATCAGACTATGTCGCGTGGCAAAATGATAACAAAGTAGCCTTTATTCGCATGGAAGGTCGCTTGTTTGGTAATGTACCAATGCACCTTGAATTACGTCTATCAGTAGAAGACAGCCCTAATTCTGCCGGTGTTGCTATCGACATGATCCGTTGTGCCAAAGTGGCTCTTGATCGCGGTATTGGTGGCCCGCTAGAAGCCGCATCTTCGTTCTTCTGCAAACACCCGCCGGTACAATTTACCGACGAAGTTGCTTACCAAAAAACTGAAGACTTTATCCAGAACCGGTAACGGCTGCTATTCTCTGACCGCTAAGAATTGCGTATCTCTTGACGATCAGAACCCGCACTGGAAGGCTTCAAAATGAAACAGGATGCCAAACAATATGGACGACCTCTTTCAATAGAGGATTATTCCAACCGATTTATTGTCCACCCGCTTTCAAACGCGGTGGTTAAGCTGGCATTGCCACTAAAAATCAGTGCCAATGCAGTATCAGTAACCGGCCTTGGCTTTGGTTTGGCCGCAGGATTATTTTATTTTCACCAAAGCAATTGGGTATATGCTTTTGCAGGTTTTGTCTGCATGTTTATATGGCATGTGCTTGATGGTGCAGATGGCCGTATCGCCAGAGCCACCAACTCCACCAGCTCTTTGGGGCGTATCATTGATGGGGTTTGCGACCATTTGGTATTTGCCAGTGTTTATTTCGGGTTTGTGTTTTATCTGCTTAGCACTGGCAGCTCTAATACTGTTTGGCTATTAGCCATAGCTGCAGCAATCAGCCATGCCCTTCAGTCCGCAGCTTATGAGGAAAGGCGACAAAAGTATCATCGTCGATTAAAGGGATTAGAGCGCGAGACAATAGCCAAGGAATTACACGAGGTCTTAGGAAAAAAATCATTATTAGCCAAAACCTATGACGCAGTGCAGAAACTATCGGCAACCAAAACCTCGCCGCTTGATGACTACTTACAAGAAAATAATCCCAATAATAATCCGAAAATAAACCAACGAATTGCCGCACAAACCGTTCCACTGGTTCGCGCATGGGGGCTGTTAAATGCCAATAACCGGACAATTTTATTGGCAATTACGGCACTGTTTGGCCGCCCTGAATTATATTTCTTAATTGAAATAATCGGACTTAATTTGGTATTTATCGGGTTATTATTTTTTGAACGATATACGGAAAACAAAATAGTCTCAAAACAACAAGCCCTTGAACAATGAGCGCCATAACCGATACCAGAGATATTTTGCGCGGTGCCGCAGCATTATTATTTGGCTTTGGCGGTAGACTTATTGCCCGCATTTTAGTGGTTTTGGTGGCTGGACGTTTGTTCGGAGCAACCGAATTTGGAATATTAGGCTTAACCGCAGCGATCGCGGAAATAACAGCAGCCATCGGCGTATTGGGATTAAAACGCTCTTTACTTGATATGCTTAGTTATAATGTTGAACAAGGTTTAAGCGAAGCGCAAAGGGTAGTCGAGGCCATAATCGTAGTGTTGGTGGTAAGTTTTGGGTTATCGATTATCTTGATATTTTTGTGGCCAATACTTGTTCCTGGACACGAAAAATTATTACCATTTTTGTTTATTGCAGTACCCGCGATCGCTTTTACCGAAGTTGCATTAACTGCGATAAAACACAAGCGGATCATCAAATGGGACGTTTGGGCTCGTGGCTTTAACGAGCCATGGGGCTTTTTGACCATAACTTTATTACTATTTTGGGCTGACATAATCAAAGGTGGCCTAGTGCTCGCTTATGTCGGATCGGTAAGTATACTAGCCACAACTGTTGGCTATGGTTTACTTAAAACTTATGGGCTAGCAAACCTTTTACAAGCCACACCACAACTTAAGAACTGTCTGGCAATCCCTAAAAAAAGCATTCCCGTCGGCATTACCGATTTAGGGGTGATGATGTTACGCCGGATCGATATTTTAATCTTGGCCTTGTTTGTACCTAGCTCTGGTGTCGGAATTTATTATATGGTGCAGCAATTAGCCACAGTTCCACAAAGAGTGAACACACTGTTTGAACCGATGATTTCCCCGGTTATTGCGCGCCTGCACAACCGTTTCGATGCTTCGAGTATCAAGGCCAATTTAATCGGTATTTGCCGCTGGATATTTGTTATTCAGGTCGCGATAACTATTCCGATAGTGATTTTCGGAGACTTTGTTTTATCATGGTTTAATCCAGTGTTCGCAAGCGGTGGCTTGGTATTGGGAATAATTCTGTTTGCCGAGCTAATTGACGGAACATTCATTACAACAGAAACCCCCTTGGTATTTGCCAACCCGAAAATCCCGCCGACCTTAATAGTAATAACACTGGTAATCGAGTTAGTGTTAATTGCCGTTTTATCGAAGCTTTGGGGAATTGAAGGCGCGGCATTTGGTTTCTTAATTGCTATATTGTGTTTAAGCATCGGGCGATTGGTCATGCTAAAGTCACGATTACAAATCAATGTAATAAATACCAGTTACATATTGCCTTTGGTATTGTCGATCATCATGGCATTGGTGCTTATAGCTGCAAAGTTTTTGATTGCCCCTGAACAATGGTGGATAACAACACTTATTGTTATACTGACAATCATTTGTTATGTTTTGCTGATAAGGAAGTTTGGCCTATCTAAATCAGATCGAATATTATTACGCGCTATAAAACAAAAACGCCGCCGGGAAAAGAGAACGAGAAGAGCCAATAAATGAGCCAATTTACACATTATAAACAGGCGCGATCATGTTAAAAAGCGCCGCAGAAATTTGGGCAAAAACAGTCTATAAATTCTATATACCTGTTTTAGTATTGGCAGCTATCATAACTGTCATTGCCTTTGGGCAAGCAAAAAACATCTCTGTTTCAACCCGCCTCGAAGCCTTAATGCCACAAGGCGCGGTCAGTGTTCAAACGCTAAATACTGCTCTACAGAAAACCGGTAGTTTTGCGTCGTTGCAAGTAGTTGTAAATTCTCAATCACCAGAAACCACTATGCATTTTATCCAATTGGTTCAGTCCGAAATTAACCAGCATGATTGGGTGCAGTCCAGCCAGTATTTCGAAAACATCGATGTTATTGAATCCCATAAATTATTACTGCTAGAAATGGATCAATTACTGGAAATGGAGGCCGAAGTTGAGGCCGCTTATCCAAACTTAATAGCCCAAGCGATTTCAGACGAGATAGGCACTGGTGTTCCACTTACATTGCGCAATGAAAACCTTGAGGGCAATTCCCAAGCCGTGATAAAATCGCGATTTCTTGATGAATTCGCCTCTGATGATAACGCCGAACCAGTAACCAAGCATTTCTTTGTCTCCGAAGACCAATTAACCATGGTCTTGGTGATTTGGCCAAACAACGGCCTTGATTCTTTATCGGATTCAAAGCGTATGGTTGACGATACAAACCGGGTATTAAATAAACTAATGGCCGAGCCGCAAAAAGACCAATTACAAGTTGGTGTTGCCGGACGTATTGCCAATAAGGTGGCGCAATTTGACTCGATAGTTGGTGACTTGAAACTAGGACTGATCGGCTCTATTTCATTGATCACGCTGTTGATTATTTTCTCATTCCGCAGCTTAATTGCCATACCGGCAATATTTATTCCGCTAATCATTGGTATTGTTTGGGCGATGGGCGTTACCACATTAGTGGTTGGCGGCTTAAACCTTATCACGATATTTTTAATCTTGATCTTATTCGGATTAGGGATTGATTTTGGGATACATAATTTTAGCCGCTATCGTGAAGAACGACGCGGCGGCAGCAGTATTGAGCAAGCCTTGATCGCCCTTATCACTCAAACCGGTGCAGCCTCGTTAATTGCCGCTCTTACGACCTCCACCGGGTTTTTCTCGTTAATGCTAACTGATTTTAGAGCATTTACAGAGTTTGGGTTTATTGCTGGATCCGGTGTGTTGCTAATTTTTGTTTCCATGTACACGGTGTTCCCAGCTTTAGTGGTTTTAATGGAAAAAACCGGTTTCTGGAATACCAGCAAATCAGGACAACATTTACTGAAGAAAGAAAAACAGCAGCACACCGAGAGGAAAAGTCAACAAAGGTTTATTCTAGGTGGCGCAGTAATAGTGCTGGTGTTCGCGTTGGTTTTTGCGCCGCAAGTTGCCTTTGAACGAAACTTCAAAAACTTGGAAGCCAAACAACCGCTCGCATTACAAATCGCCAACAAACAAGTACAAGAAGTGTTTCCCGATGGCCACGATAGAGCGATTATTGTTGTTGAAACATTTGAAGAATTACAAGCAGTTGATCAATATTTCAAACAATTGATCAAATCGGATACAGAAACACCGACGATAAAAAAAGCATCGTCTTTGCTTGATTTTGTTCCTGACCAGCAAGACCAAAAGAACCGACTAGAAGTGATCAACCGCCTTGAAAAGCGTGCCATTGCTTTGCGCGGTTTATCGCCTGGAAAATTCCAATCCGTCGGAAGATATTTGTCGATAGAAGATCTAAACATTTCTGATTTGCCGCCGACTTTGCGTAGAGCCTATGTCGGGGTTGATGATGAACCGGGTTATTTGATGTATGTCTATAATTCAGTAAGCATGAACGACAGCGCCGTTGCTAAACTGTTTTATGATGATGCAGCCAACATTACCGTCAACGGCAAAACCTATAGCAGTGCTTCGGAAGGCTTTGTGTTTGTTGAAATGCTAGCTTTAATGAAAGCCGATGCAATAAAGGCCATTTTATTAGTATTATTAGTCACGACAATATTGGTTTTTGTATTTATCCGCTCAATTAGCGGCGCGTTGATTGTATTAACTCCGCCGATCTTGGGGGTTTTGGTAACCGTTGGTATTATGGGAGCCTTTGGGCCAAAATTGTCAATAATGAATATGGTTATTTTGCCCTCATTGATCGGACTTTCCGTCGACAACAGTATCCACATTTATCACCGTTTCAAACTGGCCGGGGCAAAAGCCAATATCCGCCAAATAATGAATACCACGGGCAGAGCCGCAGTAATTACCACCCTTACGACCTTGTTGGGGTTTGGCGGCATGGTAACGGCTTCTATGGGCGGTTTGCGCTCAATGGGACTGTTGGCGATCATTGGCTTTACCGCCTGCCTTATCATGACGTGGTCATTACTACCGGTTTTGCTCGAAGCATTTGGCAAAACAAAAAACAAAAAAGGACAAGCCTCCAATGGCTAAAGTTACTGACTGCCTGATAGTTGCCGCTGGGCAAGGAACCCGCATCAAAGGACTTGGGCAAAGCAAGCCATTAATCGAATTGGCGGGAACGACTTTAATTGAACACGCAATGCAAAGCGCCATATCTGGCGGCATTGAGAACTTTGTTGTGGTTACCGGCTATCGTGCCGAAGAACTTACAGGCTTCCTTGAGCAATTATCAGCCAATAAAGGTTGGAATATTTCCACCGTATTTAATCCAAACTTCTTAAAGGAAAACGGCCTTTCTGTTTTGGCGGCGGCTCCATTACTGCATAAGGATTTTTATCTTTGCATGTGTGATCATTTGGTCGAGCCAGAAATTTATTCTGCACTGGCCGAAGCAGAACTAAAAGATGGCGAGGTCGGGTTAGGTGTTGATTACCGGCTAGACAATCCAATGGTTGATATTGGTGATGTAACCAAAGTCGATTTGAAAGACGGTGTGATCCGCAC
>JAKITZ010000081.1 GCA_021647805.1 Robiginitomaculum sp. | reverse complement strand
AAGGCGGAGCAAATCCGCTTGGCGATTAAAGACTTTCGAGATTCTGGTAAATTTGTAATAGTTCACTCACAAGGCTTTGATGACACATCTATCACCTCTTACCTATCGGTAAGTGCGGCTGATGAGATATGGTTACAAGACACAGCAGCATTTGCTGCCACTGGCCTTTCTACTGAAACTGCTTTTTTTGGCGGCGTATTTGAGAAAATCAACGCCAAACCGGAATTCGAACAATTCTATGAATACAAAAACTCAGCCAACACTTTTACCAAGAAGACATTCACTGCAGCACACCGCGAATCGACTCTCTCATGGATTACCGATGTATTTAACTCGGCCATAAAGCAGATCGCTGTTGATCGAAACATGAGTGCTACGCAATTACGAGCCATTACCGATCAAGCGCCATTCACCTCACAACAAGCGATTGAAGCAGGCTTGGTAGACAAACTTGGCCATGTAGTTGAAGCACGTGAGGCTGCATTGGCCAAAGCTGGCGGTGGCGAACTGGTACAATTATCTGACTACTCGCCACCTTTTACGGCAATGAAAGATGCCACTATTGTTGCTTTCATCAGCGGTGAAGGTGCAATTGCCACCGGTGAAGGCGCTGGCAATCCGTTTTCTTCTGATAGCGGTATATATTCAGACCAGATGTCAGAGGCCATTATCGCCGCAACTAAAAATGACAAAGTAAAAGCTATCTTGATCAGGATTGACAGCCCCGGCGGTTCAGCCATTGCATCAGATCAAATATGGAACGCTATTGAACGGGCCAAAGCTAAAGACAAGAAAATCATTATCTCTATGGGTCAATTGGCAGCATCTGGTGGTTATTACATCGCCGCAGGTGCCGATGCTATTATCGCCTACCCAACTACAATCACCGGATCAATCGGAGTTCTTGGCGGAAAAATCGTTCTTGACGAGACATATGACATGATCGGATATAATGTTGAGCAGCTAACAGTAGGCGGTGAGTTCACTGGCGCGTATTCTGCTTCAAAGAGCTTCTCTGACAAGCAACGCGCCGCTTTTCGCTCTAGCATGGCAGATGTCTATGAAGACTTCACAGGCAAGGTTGCCACAGGTCGCAATATGCCATTGGAGGAAGTTCTAGAAATTGCCAAAGGCCGAGTTTGGACTGGTGTGCAAGCAAAAGAAAATGGCTTGGTCGACGAACTTGGCGGCTTCAAAACCGCCATTGCTAAAACCAAAGAATTGCTTGAACTTGACGAAAGCGACAACATAAAGCTACGCCGCTTTCCGGCAGAACAATCACCGATGGAGCAATTATTTGCAATGTTCGGCATATCCACAGAAGCTGCAAAAACCATGGCAAAATTACAGTTTCTTATTGATACTGAACAAGTTCAAGCATTGTTGAAAGTTCAACAAATGACAGAACAAAGACCAGCCGATATGCAGGCAGAAATACCAGTGGTAAAATAGTCATTTCACCACATTCTTGAAAGAATTTTGAACCTCGGTCTTTTAAAGGCTGAGGTTCAAAGCTTTAGCAATCACATTTCTTACGTGGCATTGGAATTACTGCGGAGCTTACCGCTGAACATAACGGCTTAGCCCAATTATAGAGCTTGGCCGGACGGCCTGCTCCAGAGCTACGAATAGCGTTAAGCTCTGTGACTTTCCCTGCACGCAAAACATCACGGCGGAAATTTTGCGTGTGCAATCCGATCCCACTAGTATTTTCTACGATTTTTTGCAAATCACCCAAAGAGAACGGCTCTAATAACAAATGATGAATTATCGGACGCAACAACAATAATTCTCGCAACCGTGAAATGCTCTTACCTAATTGCAAACGGTCTTTGCCGCGCATGGTTTGTCCGAAGACTGCTACATGATGGTGACGTACTGATATTTTCGCGCCAGAGCGATCCCGTAACGCCTCTGGTAACAAAGCTGCCTGGTATAACATCTCAAAGCGTTTGTCGATGTTTTCGCTATGCCATAAGAACCCGTTCTGCCCAAATAATTTACTAACAATACCGAGCTTTTGCTCTTGCTTATCAGCTTGCAAATATAGTTCCGGCAGCAAAACATCTGCAACATTCTTTGGGGTGCATTTGCGCCAGTCTTCCCATGGAAACAGCTCAAATAATGACCACCAATCACAAGCTGTCGGGCGAAACTTATCTCGATTTGCAACTAAACCCAGCAGATCACATACCAGTCTGCCGTTTTCAATTCCAATAGCAACTTGTTCTAGATAAGATAATTGCGATGATAATTCTTCGCCTAATTGTTGCCGCAAGGCATTCTGCGGTGTATCAAAATTCTTAATATCAACACTAAACACTGGTAGTTTTCTGGTGCGATGGTCACTGTCCAACGTGGTTAGCACCCTTGCACTTTGCGCATCACAAGCCAGTAACGACAATCGTATATCAATTACCATGTTAGGCGCAGAACTCATTTTTTAGAGCCGGGTTTATCTATTTTCGCCATTTGCATTTGTATTTCATGAAATCTTGCAATAAATTCGGCTTGCGCTTTTGGTGCTGATAATGGCTCGATACAAACATCAAGTCCTGCTGGCGGGTTTAGAAAGTATTTGCGCGCCTCTGGTTCTGAAAACCCAGCGATTTGCCCGGCCTCAAACCAAGCGCACATCCGATCGGCTCGCTTGATAAGACGTGACACAGTTTTTGGTAATTCTGGCGGTAACGCGAAGCGCAAATGCACTGCCTTTTCCAGACGGCTCTCAATTTCTTTGTATTGCGAGCCTAACATATTTTTGAACGGGCTAATCATATCGCCAATTACATATTCTGGAGCATCATGCAGTAAAGCTGCTAATTGCCACCGTAACGGCAGATCAGGTTTTAAGAACCTAGCTATTTGTTCGACTATGACCGAGTGCTGCGCCACCGAAAAGGCAAACTTGCTATTGGTTTGACCATTCCATCTGGCCACTCTGGCCAAGCCATGGGCGATGTCCTCGATCTCAACATCAAACGGCGATGGATCGCCAAGATCAAGCCGCCTTCCCGACAACATTCTTTGCCAGGCTCGTGGTGCTTTGCTCGTAACGGGCTTACTCATATTGCATCTACCTTTAGGGTCAGGATATATTAATTGGCTTCATAATAACAGCTCAGCTCCAATACGATCAACCAGTAACGGAATACTGGCTTTCAACATTCCATTTTGTATGGACACTAATCCAGCCTTGGTTGAATTTTCCAAACGCTGCCGATCAATTTCACAACCGGCTCTAACTTGCATCTTTGATAAATCAATTCCCTCTTCAAGTCGCAAGCCAAGCAATAATCGCTCTGCCAGATCGTCTTCTGGCGATATTTTTTCGCTGACCTCAACCCCCCAACCAGTCTTTTGCACAGCATTAGCGTAATTTTGCACCTGCCGGTAACTGGCCAGTTCATGACGAGAACCGTCAATACTAGCTCTTGCGTGCGCTCCGGGGCCAACCCCGATCCAGTCATCACCTTGCCAATATAGCAAATTGTGTTTTGAGCGACTGTCATCATCAATAGCATGGTTCGAGGTTTCATACGCAGTATAACCAGTTTGCGCAGTCATGCTTTGGGTTAATTCGTACAAGTCAGCCATCTGATCATCGTTTACTGGTGTTAATTGACCACGCTCATATTGCTTGAAGAACATGGTTTTTGGCTCTATCGAGAGACAATAAAGCGACAAATGCTGCAAACCAAGCTCAAGTATTTCTGCAAGTTGCTTTTGCCAGTGAAGAACTGATTGCTGCGGCAACCCATAAATGAAATCAGCAGAAACCGAGCTAAATTGCTTACGGGCTTCTTGCAGTGCATTAAGTGCTTCTGTCACAGTATGGTCGCGGCCTAAAAACTCAAGTTGCTGATTGTCCAATGACTGAATACCAAGTGATAGCCTGTTCACTCCAGCCGCCGCAAAACCTGCATATCTATCTGTCTCAAAATCAGTTGGGTTGGCTTCTAATGAAATTTCTATATCCGCCCCAAAGCCAAAACTTTTCTCGGCTGCTTGAATTATCCTGTGCATTTGGCTGGGCTGCAAAAGCGACGGTGTACCACCACCAAGGGATAAGGAGCTTAACGCTGACGTTTTCTCAAGACGCTTTTTCCAGCCTTTTATGTCAGCAATTATTGCATCGACCAAAAAGTCAGTGTCTTGACCACGATCCTTTCGCACATTGAAATCACAATATGGACAGATGCGAGCGCAATATGGCCAATGCACATAAAGGCCAAGTTTCGGGTGGTTTAATTTAACATTCACAATAGATACTGTCGCAGTATTTTTTCAAATGCGATGTGCCGATGACTAATGCTATGTTTTTCAGCTGGTGGCATTTCACCAAAGGTTTGCTGATAACCGTCAGGCACAAACATTGGATCATAACCAAAGCCCAGATCGCCTCTAAGCGGCCAGACAAGCGTTCCTGATACCTCGCCTCGCTCAACAACAACTCTCCCATCACCCAGCGCCAGAGCCAATACACAGACGAATTTTGCCCGCCAATTATCTGTTCCAAGATCACGTAATTTGTCAGCGGCTTTACCCATGGCGAAATTCCAATCGCGGGAGCCATCTGCTTGCTCTGCCCACCTAGCGGTATATATGCCGGGGTCATTATTCAAGGCCTCAATCATCAGTCCTGAATCATCACCTAATGCCGCAAGGCCGCTTTTTTGCGCGGTTTCAACAGCTTTTAAGCAAGCATTTTCTTCAAACGTTGTTCCGGTTTCTTCCACATCACTAAACCCAAGTTCCAACGCACTGCTAACTTCAATGGAAAATGGTCGCAGTAAATCACCTATTTCTCGAATTTTGCCGAGATTATGACTGGCAATTACTAGTTTGCTTATATTGGCCATTCACTTCTTGTCCTATTGTCAAATCTGGATACCGGATCAGTCACAAAATTACAATCAGTAACAATGAAGTGAGATGAACCTTCGGCAATTTATCGATTTTTCACTTGATTGTTATTCGAGCAGTGTTTATCGATTAACAGTAATAGAAGCTATTTCACCATCACTATTTTTAATGAAAGAATTTGTTGCCAGTGAAAGCCCTTGGGAAAAACTCCATCACCGTCATACTGAACTCTATCCTTAGGGTTATAAGCTGGGCGTTATGGGCAACATTAGGATTGTTATTCCTGTTTGGTATTCCTGCACTTATTATTGACAGCTACAAAGACCTAAGCTGGGTGGCCAATGCGCCGCCGCCGGCTCTGGTCTGGCCATTTGCAATTATGTTTGCAGTTTTCGTTCTGGCCACTCAAATTATCATCCATCGTTTGCGTAAAATATTCGCCACCCTAATTGACGGCGATCCATTTGTTCCAGAAAACGCGGCTCACATGCGAACTATCTGGATCGTATTGGCAGGGTTCGAAGTATTGAACATGCTGTTTTCATCGGGCACACTCATGGCAAAGAAGCTGTTTGGTGATGCTTTCTCGCAGTTACAAGGAGAGTTTCATATCAACTGGTCATTATGGCTGGCGGTAATTGTGTTAATTGTTCTAACCGAAATTTTTCGTGAAGGCGCAAAATTACGCGCTGAGCAGAAACTGACCATTTAGGAATTTTATGGCCATACGAGTAACATTGGACAGAGTTTTACTGGATCGACGCATGTCGTTAACCGAGCTGTGTGATCGTGTCGGCGTTACCATGGCTAATTTGTCAATCTTGAAAACTGGCAAAGCCAGAGCTATTCGATTTTCAACATTAGAATCCCTTTGTCGCGAGCTGGATTGCCAACCGGGCGAGTTACTGCAATTCATTGAAGAACAGCCGACAAAAGACGGTAGTTAAAACTGCCGCTTATTCTTGCAAAACCGTTGCAAATAAAAACCGATCAACAATTTTAGTTCTTTTCCCAGTGGATAAATCTTAAAAAGACTCATCAATAAAGGATTTGTTGCTATTATAAATTCCTTTGCATATTTCACCAAAATCCACGTTTAGTTGGATTTAATGTATATTCACCATGTCAAAGAGCCGCGCACTGGCTGAGTTATTGCCACTTGCAACACCATTATAGCAAGAGCGGGCAAAGCGAGCATGGCTGGAACTTATCCCCGACCTTTGATTGCGACCAAGGGTCAATGAGTGCTAATTCTTTGCTAGTTAGCCCTCGTTTTAACGGCGGTCTTTGCCAATGATTGCTAATTAAGGGTTACGCAGTATTGCAAACAAGACCCTTGTTCACCCTTAGCCAATTCCGTCATCGACCGACGTGGGAACTATCAATACGCCGTCACTCCACCTACAAGGCTGGATTGCGGCATTCGCCACAATGACGGGGCGTGATCTGGAGTAATCAAATTTATTTGAACATTTTTTGGCAAATAATTGCGCTCACCTGCCCAATGTTCGGTTATATAATATCCGGCGGCAATGAGTCGCGGATAGCATATTTGTCAAAGTGCATTATTACGGGCAGTATATAGCCATGAATTTAACTGAAATTTCTTCCGCCAAAAACTGGCCATTACTGACTTTTTTGTTCAGTGCGGCCATGCTCGCCGGCGCGCATGGGTTCGAGCACATTGGTGGTATGGATCCATGCCAGCTTTGCTTGCGACAACGCGAGATATATTGGTTGGTAATATTACTAGCTGGCCTTTTGATGGCTTTGCAATACACCGGCAAAGCGCGAAAATTCTTACGTATTGGCATTGCTATTATTGGTTTGGTATTTTTGGCCGGAGCAATGATTGCCGGTTTTCATGTCGGCGTTGAATTAAAGTTCTGGGAAGGCCCGGCCAGTTGTAGTGGTACTATGGCTGATCTTAGTGGTTTGGGCAGTAATTTACTTGAAAGCTTGAGCGAGCCGGCAAAAGCCCCCGGTTGTGGCGAAGTTCCATGGTCAATGCTGGGTATTTCCATGGCTGGCTGGAACGGTCTTATCTCATTGGCACTGGCAATAATGAGTTTTATCGTTTTCCTACGGCCATCAAAAACACAGGTTAGCAAATGAAAACCAACCAAAGCACCCGCAAAATAAAACCTATACCTCCTGGTAGCGGAGCTAATAAAAAAATTGCCGAAATGTTACGAATTGACCATGCTGGTGAGACCGCCGCTGTCGGAATTTATCGCGGCCAAAAAGCCGTATTTTCGTCTTTGGCGCATAAACAAAATCTGGCGGAAAAATTTTCCCAAATGCAGGCTGATGAACAAGTTCACCTCGATGCATTCAGCGATCAATTATTACAACGAGGCGAACGCCCAACGGCGATGATCGGTATTTGGTCTGGTATGAGTTATGCGTTAGGCGTTGGCACAGCTTTATTGGGCGAACGCGCTGCCCATGCCTGCACCGAGGCAGTAGAATCAGTAATTGAAAAGCATTATCAAGAACAAATTGACGAATTGGACAATGGTCACGATCAACCGGAATTACGTGAAATGTTCGTACAATTTCGAGAAGATGAACTAGGGCATCGCGATCATGCCATAGATCACGGAGCCAAAGATGCGCCAGGTTATCCGTTATTATCGGCAATCATTACTTTGGGCTGTAAAGCCGCCATCAAAATATCAGCTAAAATTTAAACAATAAATTCGGGCAACTATGGCAAACTCGAATTACCGCCCCATATAAATATTACAGGTTGCAGGAGCATATAATGAACAACAAGCAAACAGGCCGTGGCGGCATTTTCGATAATATGGCAGCTACCATGGGTAATACTCCATTGGTACGATTGCACCGTTTACCGGCGGCACATAATGTTGACGCAGAAATTCTGGCAAAACTGGAGTTTTTTAATCCATTAGCTTCGGTAAAAGATCGTATCGGTGTGGCAATGATCGACGATTTGGAGCAAAGCGGGGCATTAAAATCAGGTGGCACTATTGTTGAACCAACTTCTGGTAATACCGGTATTGCACTGGCATTTGTTGCAGCAGCTAAGGGTTATCGACTTATCCTGACTATGCCAGCCTCGATGTCGATTGAGCGGCGTAAAATGCTATCCCACCTCGGAGCTGAAATAGAGCTTACCGATCCGGCATTGGGTATGAAAGGCGCAATTGCAAAAGCCGAAGAACTAGCCGCTGAAATTCCTAATGCGATTCTGGCACGGCAATTTTCCAACCCCGCCAATCCGGCAATCCATGAAAAAACCACTGCTGAAGAAATTTGGACGGATACCGATGGTAAATTAGACGCTTTTATCGCCGGTGTCGGAACCGGCGGGACTATCACTGGAGTTGCACGCGCCCTAAAACCACGGCTGCCGGAGTTGCAGATCATCGCCGTTGAACCAGAAGAAAGCCCCGTGATAGCTGGTGGTGAAGCCGGCCCGCATAAAATTCAAGGGATTGGCGCCGGATTTATACCTGACAATCTTGAAACCGGCCTTGTAGACAGTGTAATTTCCATCAGCACTTCTCTTAGTATTAAAACGGCTCAAGAAGCGGCATTGTTAGAGGGCTTACCTTGTGGCATTTCTTCTGGTGCAGCTTTAGCCGCAGCATTACAATACGGTAAAAATAACCCCGGTAAACGCATTGTAGTAATTATTCCATCATTTGCTGAGCGGTATTTATCCACATCCTTATTCGAGCCAGAATGAGCCTTTCGCCGCAACAAGTAGAGCGTTACGCACGTCACCTTGTGCTAAAAGAAATTGGCGGCGGCGGGCAACAGGCGTTGCTAAACGCCAAAGTTCTAATCATTGGCGCTGGCGGTTTGGGCTGTCCAGTTGCAATGTATCTGGCGGCGGCCGGAATTGGCACGATCGGTATTGTTGATGATGATCTGGTCAGTTTAAGCAATTTACAGCGGCAAGTTTTATTTGCCACAACAGATGTTGGTAAGCCTAAAACCGAGGCAGCAATATCAAAGCTTCGACAATTAAACCCTGATCCAGTTTTTCATCAGCACAAACTTCGCTTAAGTGAGCAAAACATTGATCAGATAATTTCCCAATATGATTTCATCATTGATGGTTGTGATAACTTTCCCACCAGATTTCTAGTAAATCAGAAATCTCTTGAGCATGGTAAAGTTTTGATCTCCGGTGCAGTTGGTAAATTTGACGGGCAGGTATCAGCGCACTCATTTGCCAGTCCGGCAAACAAAACCGCTTGCTATCAATGCTTGGTTCCTGCTGCGCCGCCAGAAGCAGAAACTTGCGAACAGGTTGGAGTGGTTGGTGCCTTAACTGGAATTATTGGTGCGGTAATGGCTCTAGAGTGCATCAAGTTAATCACTGACAATGGGCAAAGTCTTCTTGGAAAATTATTGATCTGGGACGGACTTGCGGCGGTTTCACGAACTGTAAAACTAAATCCCGATCCTGATTGTCCGGTTTGCGGGCAACAAAATTAAATTATAGGCTGACAATCACTCTATCCGGTGGCTTATGGCCGTCTTCATAAGCCTTGATATTGATGATCATTCGCTCGCCCATTGCGCACCTTGCTTCTAGTGTTGACGAACCCATGTGCGGCAAGGCAACTACATTAGACATTTTTAACAGTTCCGGTGAAATTTGCGGCTCAAATTCAAATACGTCCAATCCGGCTCCGGCCAAGTTCCCCGCTTGCAAAGCAGCAATTAACGCCGCTTCGTCAATCAATTGACCACGGGCAGTATTGATCAACATTGCGTGCTTTGACATTTTGCCCAACCGCTCATAACTCATAAGGTGTCTGGTTTGCTCACTGAGCGGACAATTCAACGAGACAAAGTCCATCTCACCCAACATAGCATCAAGATCAGGCCAATAAAGTGCCTGCAAATCCTCCTCGATAGCCGGTGAAACCTGCCGCCTATTATGATAGTGTATT
>JAKITZ010000080.1 GCA_021647805.1 Robiginitomaculum sp. | reverse complement strand
CGTGATGTGCGTGGCTTTCAAAGTGTATTGATCGATCTAGGTGCGCGTTTGAAATTGCCCGGGTTTGCCAATGAAGATGGCTCGCCGACATATCCCGGTGGTTATGAGGATTATATTGTAAACCATGAACGTGCGCCGGGGCTTGGGCCTTTGGCCGGCTGGCGCGGCAAAGACGGTAAAAGTCACGGGCGGGGTGCACCCAATCCGGATCAATTAAAACGCTATATTGAAAATGGCGGCTTTTGGGTACATGAATTGCCGCCGGAGCAGCAATATTTCAAGACAGTAAATAAAGACTACCTTGAATATGCGTTTTCAATGGGCTGGATACCGTCGGTCGAGCCGATCATTTTTCACCTTTATTCCGAACCAGTGCAGAAATTCAGACTGGCAGCCCAAGGCCACGGGGCGCATCAACCACCTGATCGTCATCGAAAACGGGTCGAGAAGTATTTTGATCCGTTGCCGTTTTGGTACAAACCGTTCGAAGAAGATCAAGTTGATAATGCCGAATTTCCGTTGCACGCACTCTCGCAACGTCCAATGCACATGTATCATTCATGGGGTTCGCAAAATGCTTGGCTTCGACAGATAACTTCAGTCAATAAATTACATATACACCGCGATACTGCCAAGGCTGCTGGCATTGTTGATAATGATTGGGTATGGATCGAAAGCCGTCTTGGGCGGGTTAAAGGACAGGTAAAGCTAATAACCGGAGTTAACCCTGATACGGTCTGGACGTGGAATGCTATTGGCAAGCGCAAGGGAAGTTGGGGATTGAGCAAAGACGCGCCGGAATCCAATCAGGCATTTTTGCTAAACCATATTATTGGCGAAGTATTGGCTCCGGACAAACAAGGGTTAGTATATTCAAATTCCGATCCGGTAACCGGACAGGCCGCATGGTTTGATTTGCGGGTTAAACTGGTAAAGTGTAAGCCAGACGAAGCAGGTTTTAGCGAGCCGATGTTCGAGGCGTTTGAGGACGCGCCAAAAGCTGACACTGCGGTGTTGCGCTATGGTTCTGATTTGCAGGGGCAGCAAAAGGGAAGTTCATCTCAAGAAAAAACATGGATCGGTAACCGTCATGAAAATTCTTCTAATATTACCGGTTTGAGTGATGGCTATGGAAACAATATCAAGGGGGGTGACAAATGACTTGTTTGCCGAAAAACCCTTCTGCTAAGAAATTAGGGTTGGTTATTGATCTGGATATTTGTGTTGGCTGTCATGCTTGTGCGGTAAATTGTAAAGAGTGGAATGCTGCCGGGCAGATGGCTCCGTTAACCGATATTGACCCCTATGGTGCCGAACCTGATGGAGTTTGGTTCAACCGGATACATACTTTTGAAGCTGTTGATAGCGAAAGTGGAATTAGCCGCACAGTGCATTTTCCAAAATCATGTTTGCATTGCGAGGACGCTCCTTGCGTTACGGTTTGTCCCACGGGAGCCTCGTATAAACGCGAAGAAGACGGGATTGTATTGGTCAATACGGATATTTGCATTGGTTGCAAATTATGTTCGTGGGCGTGTCCATACGGGGCGCGGGAATATGATGAGGACGAGGGAGTGATGAAAAAATGCACTCTTTGCATTGACAAAATTTATAATGAAAATCTACCACAAGAAAGCCGGGTTCCGGCCTGTGTTTCCACCTGTCCATCTGGCGCGCGTTCTTTTGGTGATCTTGGCGATCCTAAATCTGATGTCTCGAAACTGGTGGCGGCTAGAAAGGGCTATGATTTGATGCCGGAACAAGCTACCAAGCCGGTCAATAAATACTTGCCTCCACGTCCCAAAAGAGTAGGGAATGCAACTGCACCTAGGCTCTTGGAACACAAAGATGACAGTAGCGATGGTGCCGGTTTACTGGCTCGCTGGGTCGATAGAATTTTAACCGCTTAAGGCACAGACATGCACCCTGCAAAATCAGTGATATTTTTTACTACCGCAACCGGCGCCGGCTATGGCTTGTTGTTCTGGTTGGGAGTGTTGGCGCATCGCGGCCTGATTAAGGCTGATTTCAAATTCGGGCTGGTGGTGTTTGCAATTGCCTTTGCGTTGGTTATTGCAGGGTTATTGGCTTCTACACTGCACTTGGGGCGACCATCAAGAGCTTGGCGGGCATTGTCGCAATGGCGATCTTCTTGGCTTTCGCGCGAAGGGGTGCTGGCAATATTGACTTTTATACCAACTGGCCTGTTTGCATTGGCATGGGTGATTTTGGGCGACAACACTGGAATATTTGCCTGGATAGGGTTGATTGGCGCAGTGTTTTCGTTGGTCACTGTTTACACTACTTCGATGATATATCGCTCGTTAAAAGCTATTCCGGCATGGGCTACTGGCTGGACATCTCCGGGGTATTTACTGATGTCTTTGACCAGTGGCGGTTTGTTGATCAGTTTCATGGCAGCCATCGGTGGTTATTGGCCGGCTGTGGATTGGTTAGTATTGCCGATATTGTTTTTCTTGGCTTGCGGGTTTGTGATCAAGCTTTCTTATTGGAGCATAATTGACCGACCAATGGCCAGCAGTGCAGAAACCGCGACCGGACTTGGCGAGTTTGGCAAGGTACGTCTGATTGAAAGTCCGCACGATCAACCGAATTATTTGCTAAAGGAAATGGGTTTTAAGATTGCCCGTAAACATAGCAAAAAGCTTAGGCGTATTGCTCTTATTTGTGGATTTTTGCTACCATTTGTTTTGATCATAGGGCAGTGGCAGTTGCCTTCATTGGCGGTGTATTTCCTTGGAGTTGCCGTTGTTGTTACCATGGCGGGCCTGATCGTCGAGAGGTGGTTGTTTTTCGCCGAGGCAAAGCATGTGGTGACATTGTATTACGATACCTGAGTTAGGTTTACCCCATAAGGGTGTGGTTAACAAAATAACAACTAATAGTTGTTATTTCTACTGACAAACAAACGAGATGTTTAGTCAGGGATGCTGGAATGAAAATACCCGATCAATTTCGCAGAAAAGTACAAGAAGCTGCTAATTCGCATTCTGTTATTGCCATAACTAATGCTGACGGAATAATAGTTTATGTAAATGAACATTTCGAGGCATTATCAGGCTATAGTAGTAAGGAGTTGGTCGGGAATACTCATAAAATAGTCAATTCAGGTATGCATTCTTCGTCATTTTTTGCTGATCTTTGGTACCATATATTGGCTGGTAAAACTTGGCGTGGACATATTTGTAACAAGAATAAGCAAGGTGCTTTATACTGGGTTGATACGACAATTTATCCAGCCATTGGCCGAAATGGAAAAATTGAACACTTTATTAGTGTTCGAACCGATATTTCAAAAGTTGTGTTTGAACGCAATCAGCAAAGGCAGTTTCGTGAGAACGCCGAATTACTAAACCAGTTAGTCGAGATAAACATCCCCGAGTTCACCTTGCAAAAGGTGATGGAAGAATCATTAAAATTATTGCTTCAGTTATCTTGGCTAAAGACCAGGAAGATGGGTGGAATATTCCTTGTAAATTCAGCAAAGGAGCGGCTGGAGCTTGCGGCTAGCCATAATCTTGGTGATGCAGAATACACCTTAAGAAAGGTTGGTTTTGGAGAAGATATTTGTGGCCGGGCCGCCTCACAGGATAAGGCCGTTTACGCCAGTTGTCTGGAGAGCGATTTTGAATTATGGCCAAGTAGCAAGCAGCCAAGAGCGCAAATAAATATGCCGATTAGAGGTAGTGGTGGTTTGGTCGGTGTGCTGACATTGTATTTTGAAGAGGGTGTTGGCAGAAATGCCGAGCATGAATCCTTTCTAGAAAGTTTTTGCCATACTCTTGGTTTAATTATTGAAAACCGACAGCAACGCAAACATGTGCAAATGGCCTTTGTTGATGCGGTGAGAATGCAAGGAATAGCTGATAAAGCAAGAGAGGCTGCTGAATATGCTGCCGAGGTAAAGGGGAGTTTTCTTGCCAGTATGAGCCATGAAATTCGCACGCCAATGAATGGTGTTTTGGGAATGTTGGGTTTGCTGGAAAGTTCGGGTTTAAACGAAGAACAAAGTGAATTAGTTGATATTGCTAGCGGCTCGGCAAGGTCTTTGATGACGATAATCAATGATATACTTGATTTTAGCAAGTATGAGCGAAATGGTTTTACACTAGAGGACGAGCCAATAGAGTTGATCGCAGAATTCACCAAAATTTTATTACCTTTGCGCAAGCAGGCACAGAAGAAGGGGTTGGAGTTAAACTCTGTATTTGCCGTTGATTTACCACAACATATTATTGGTGACATAACGAGGTTGGGTCAGGTTTTGATAAATTTGGTGTCAAATGCAATAAAGTTTACCGAGGGTGGTGAAATAAAATTAAACGTCAGCGTCTCCAGGCAAACCGACAGCCGGAAATTAGAAATTGCGGTGAAAGATACAGGAATTGGCATGAGCGAGGAGGCACAGTCGATCATATTCGAGCGCTTTAGTCAGGCTGATAACTCGATAACCAGAAAGTTTGGCGGTACAGGCTTGGGGTTAGCGATAGTAAAACAATTGGCCGAAGCAATGCTTGGCACAGTAACTGTGCAAAGTGAAATTGGAAAAGGGAGTTCTTTTACTTTTTCAATCCCGTTAAAAATCGTGGGAAACCAGTACGAACAGAATACTGATGATACGCAGGATCAGGAGTTTTCTGTGCCATTGAATATTCTTGTGGCTGAAGATAATCCGGCAAACCAGTTTTTAATGCGTAAGCTTTTGGAGGCTTTCGACCACCAGATAACAATAGTTGAAAATGGCGAATTAGCGGTGACTGAACTGTCCAATAAAAGTTTTGATATGGTGTTGATGGATGTCAGAATGCCGGTGATGGACGGATTAACAGCAACAAAAATTATTAGGCAATCCGGTAAAGAAATGTCTATGGTGCCGATAATTGCGGTGACGGCTGATGTAATGCCGGAGCAGGTGGCAGAAATTCTGGCAAGTGGAGCCGATGCCCATATTGCCAAGCCGATAAACCCAACCGATTTGTTTGAAGTTATATCACTGCATAGCCGTAAATTTGCCTATGAAACTATGCTTTCTGATACTAGAGCTTAGGGCTATATATTAGAGAGCTCGCCAGCGACCATCAAGTCCACGGCAGGCCTGAATGTCAGTCATCTCCACGTTTAGGATGCGGCAGCTAACAATCGCCTCTACAGGATCACGTAACGTTGGTGCAAAATCAAGATTTACCGCCCGGTTAAAGCTGGGTCGAGCACCGGGAAAGGACTTTGTTATACCCTTAAGTCGGCTTAAGTCGATTTCACTGACATAGCCAACACCGGTTCCTTTGACCGCGATCAAGAAATAATACTCACCGGTTATTCCTTGTACCTTTGCCAATACCTGTACTTTGGAGGCCGGTGCTAATCTGCCGATGATTTTGCTACGGGCTTTTGTTGGTGCAGCTCGTAACAATGAACCTCTCCAGCTTCGCCACTGACCAGAAACGGCAATTACTTTTTTCGGGGTTTTGTTTAGGATATGTAGCCGGCGAATTTTAAGTTCTTGTAACTGCTTTGTTGTTGGGCCTGTGTTTAAAACTGCTCTGCCAAGCTCTGGGTTTGAGGCAACCCATTGTAATGAAGTGGCTTTTGGTTTGTTCATTACCCTTTGAATGTCGCCGTCTAATATTGCCCGATCCCAGTCACTTAAATTCCATGTCAGATCGGCCAGCAGGTTTTCACTTGTTTCAAAAAAACGTAAAGGCGGGCTGCCGGCTATACGGGTTAGTTTGCGTTCTGTAAAAATCGGAGCAGGGACTTGCTTTGGTTTTATTGGGGTAATTGTTCTTTTATTTTCAGTTAGCCACGGTTTTGGCAAGTTTTTGGGCATTACCGAGTTTATCATGCTGCAACCGGCTAGCAATATTGTGCAGATGGTTAAAGAGATAATTTTCTTTAATGAAACTGTATGCATTTATAGTTGACCAATAACAAAATAAGAAAACCTATGCGTACTATGGCTCGATTCGGCTAAAGCGCAATTTTCGTTCCCCAAATAAGGGAAAACCTTAGGGACTGAACCAAACCCTAGTTGACCGACCTTGATTAACCGTTCAAATTATCGCTGAATCGATATAAAATCGAACTATCAGGTATAAGGATTATTATAATGGCTAAAAGAATTATTGGTTTGAGTGCAATGGCGCTTTCTCTTTTTGGATTTACCGCTTTGGCCGATGAAGGGATGTGGACACCGGATCAGGTGCCGCAAATTGCCAAAACTTTGAAAAAAATGGGCTTGAAGCTAAAGCCATCAGCATTGGAAGATTTAACGGCTCACCCAATGGCGGCTATCGTTTCCTTGGGCGGCTGCACTGCGTCATTTGTGTCCAATACAGGACTGGTAGTGACTAACCATCATTGTGCCTATGGCTCTATCCAGTACAATTCTACGGCTGATAACAATTTGATTGAAAAGGGTTTTTTTGCAGAAAACTCAAGTGATGAACTGCCTGCTTCTCCGGGAAGTATTGTCGCCGTTACCACTGCCGTTGAAGATGTAACTGCCAAGGTTAATGCCGGTTTGAATGATGAGATGTCTTCACGCCAGCGATTCCAAGCTATCGAGGACAGCAGAAAGTCATTGGTTAGCGCATGTGAAGTTGACGAGGCCACAAGGTGTTCGGTTACGGCGTTTCATGGCGGTCTGTATTATTATTTGAATACTAGAATGACCATCAATGATGTTCGCCTTGTTTACGCGCCAGCCGGTGCTGTTGGTAAATATGGCGGGGATATTGATAATTGGATGTGGCCACGACACACTGGTGACTTTGCCTTTTACCGCGCCTATGTCGGCCCAGATGGAAAGCCAGCCGAATTTGCCGCTGAAAACGTTCCATTTACTCCAAAACATTTCTTAAAAGTACAGCCCAAGGGCGTGCGTGCTGGTGATTTTGTTATGGCCGCAGGTTACCCGGGGCGAACCAGTCGCTATCGGCGGTTAAGCGAGGTCGAGCATGCTTTTTTATGGCAATACCCGCTAATGGAAAATCTGATTGGCGAGTGGATTAAAACAATCGAAAATAATGCCCCTAAAGGTTCTGATGCCAGAGTGAAATATGCATCACTTTTGGCTGGTTTGAATAATTATCACAAAAACCTTGGTGGTCAGATGGAAGGCGCACGTAAAGTCGATCTTACTGGCCGCAAAGCTGCAACAGAAACAGCCCTAAATGATTGGGTTTCGCAAACGCCTAAGCGTATACAGCAATACCAAGCATCAATTACCGAGCTGGATAATGTTATTCTCGAAGGATATGATACACGGGTTCGTGATCTTTATTATCGTTATGCCGGTGGTCGTCCGGCACTGCTTAGTGTTGCCAAGCGTCTATATAGGTTATCAATAGAAAAACAAAAAGATGATGCCCAGCGCGAACGTGGTTTCCAAGATCGTGATATGCGCAGATTCACCCAAGGCATGAAGCGAATTGACCGCCGTTATGACCCGGCTGTTGATCAAGCGGTTTGGCAAATGTTTCTTGGCCATTATGTGAATTTGGACGAGGGTGAGCGCGTTGCGGTTCTTGACCAAGCGCTGAGAATCGAAAACCAAGAAACACCTGATGTTTCTGAGTTCTATGCTGATCCATTATTCGCCAGCGAAGATGTTAGGCTAGAATGGATGGAAAAAACTCCGGCAGATTTCAAAACTTCTGATGATCCGTTCATCAAATTGGCTGTTGCGCTTTATGATTATGACATGGCGCGAGAAGAAGAAGCCAAACAAACTGCCGGTAAGCTACAATCATTGCGTCCACGTTATATGGAAGCGATAATTGCTTTTAACAAAGCAGCTGGCAAAGCTGTTTACCCCGATGCCAATTCAACTTTGCGGTTCACCTATGGTAAGGTGTTGGGCGGTAGCCCTCAAGATGGTCTTGAGTATTTACCCTTTACAACACTTGAAGGTATTGTCGCTAAAGACACCGGTATTGAGCCGTTTAATTCTCCAAAGTCGCAGTTGGATCTTATCAAGGCCGGCACTTATGGCGATTATGCCTTAAAAGACATTGGTTCGGTTCCGGTGAACTTTTTGGCGGACTTGGATATTACCGGCGGCAATTCCGGCTCACCTGCTTTGAATGCCATGGGCGAATTAGTCGGGTTGTTGTTTGATGGCACTTATGAAAGCATCAATTCCGATTGGGATTTTGATGTGAAAACTACCCGCTCGATACAAGTTGATGTTCGTTATATGCTTTGGGTGATGAAGTATATGGACGGTGCTGATCGTTTACTCGAAGAAATGAACGTACACTAAAAACGCCGGATTAAGCGGTCTTTTTAGTGTACTTTTTCTTCGCGATCCATCATCTTACCCAAAACAATTTTCGTGGTCGCAACCCTTTGCCTTAAAACCGGTACCCACTTTTACTAGGATTGCTCCGTTCCCATTTTTTGGGTGATGGAATATACAATAGGAGATTATGATGAAACTGTCTTTTGCTTTGGCTGGAATTGCCTCTTTGAGTTTGCTTGCGCTTGGCGCTTGCTCACAGTCTAATTCGGTAGCCGATGTGCCTGATAAACCGGTTAAAGCGGTAAAAGGACCAGACTTTAGCAAGGTAACGCCATTGCCCCGGGGAGAAAAGCCAACTGATCCGATTATGGAGACGGTTAAAGTCAGCATTTCCGAAACCGGATTGCGTGCCAGAATCGCTGAAATAGCTGATGATAAGTATGAGGGTCGCGCCCCGACGACCCCGGGTGGAATTGCCGCTAGTCAATGGGTCGCCGACGAAATGGCGAGAATTGGTTTGCAGCCCGGTGCAAATGGTTCTTGGTTCCAAGAAACACCTTTGGTTGCGTCTACTTTGGACGAAACAAGTTCTTCTCTTGAGTTTTCGATAAATGGCAAGTCCGTTGATATTGTCAACAAAGTGTTTTGGACTAAGCGGGTTGATCAAAGCCTGTCATTTGATCCAAGCGAGACTGTGTTTATCGGTTATGGCGTGATCGCCCCTGAATATGGCTGGAATGATTATTCTGGCGTTGATGTGAAGGGTAAAACCGTAGTTATGTTGATCAATGATCCGGGTTTTGTAAATCCAGATAGTGATCTGTTTAACGGCAAGGCCATGACCTATTACGGACGTTGGACTTACAAGTTTGAAGAAGCTGGACGTCAAGGTGCCGCAGCTGCCATTATCGTGCATGAAACCGCTCCGGCTAGTTATCCTTGGGAAGTGGTTTCTGGTTCTTGGGCTGGTGCGCAATACGATCTGGAGCGTAAGGACGGTGGAGCTAATCGCACCAAGCTAGAGGGGTGGATATCCTTTGATGATGCCAAGAATTTATTTGCTGCTGCCGGGGTTGATTATGAAACAATGCGTGATGCCGCTGGTAAATCTGATTTTCAAGCGTCTGTGTTAAAAGGTGTTCAGACCTCAGGGACGATTAACTCAAAGGTAGAGCATCTGGTTTCGCGTAATGTTGCGGGCATGATAGTTGGGGCTAAAAACCCTGATGAGTATGTACTGTATACCGCGCACTGGGATCATTTGGGTAAAAAACAAGTGGTCGAAGGTGAAGATGGCATTTTTAATGGTGCAGTAGATAATGCCACTGGTTTGGCTGGAATATTGACTATTGCTGATGCGTTTGTACGCCAAGAAACCGCTCCGGATCGTACGGTGTTGTTTTTGGCGGTAACTGCCGAAGAGTCCGGTTTGTTAGGTTCGGCATATTTTGCTGAAAACCCATTTGTGCCGTTGAACAAAATTGTTGGCGGGATCAATATTGATGCAATGCTGCCTGCTGGTAGTACCAAGGATATGGAAGTGGTTGGCTTTGGGTCTTCAGAAT
>JAKITZ010000079.1 GCA_021647805.1 Robiginitomaculum sp. | reverse complement strand
GGCGAGTGTGATCTACAGGAGCAAGCGAGAGGCTAGGGCCGGGAGGAAAGCAGAGAGGAGGAAAGAAAGAGGGGAGGGGGAGAGAAAAACAGGGGGAAAGGGGGGAAAAGAAAGAGGACCAGAGGGAGGAAAGGAAGGCGGTGGGTTCGCTTTATCTCCGAAGTCGCCGGTATTGAAGAGCTTGGCCTTGTAAATCGTGGCGAACATGCTGAAATTACTACATATTTACAAGCCAACCTAACCTCGGAATTGTCCGGTAATGTTATTGATTTGTGTCCCGTAGGCGCGCTTACTTCACGTCCTTATGCGTTTAATGCTAGGCCGTGGGAATTGCGTAAAACCGAAAGCATCGATGTTATGGACGGCCTTGGCTGCGCCATTCGTGTTGATGCTCGTGGTACTGAGGTTATGCGGATTCAACCGCGCTTGAACGAGGACATCAATGAAGAATGGATATCCGACAAAACCCGTTTTGTTTGGGACGGATTAAAGCGTCAACGTTTGGATAAGCCATTCATTCGTGAAAATGGCAAATTGCGCCCGGCCAGTTGGGACGAGGCTTTGACTTTAGTCGCAGAAAAACTAAAAAGCGAGCCAAGTCGAATTGGCGCAATCGCCGGTGATTTGGCCGATATGGAAAGCGTTAAAGCGTTAAAAGACTTACTGGAAGCATTGGGTGTGCGCTCAATGGATTGTCGCCAAGACGGTGCTAAAATAGGCGAACAGGGGCGTGAGGGTTATTTGTTTAACTCTGGTATTGCCGCGATTGATACTGCCGATGCAATTTTGTTGATTGGTACTAACCCCCGCCATGAAGCAGCAATATTAAATGCTCGTATTCGTAAGGCTTGGTTGCAAAATAATGCTGAAATTGGTCTTGTTGGCGCGAAGGCTGATTTAGCCTACCCATATACTCATCTTGGTAATAAACCGGATGATTTGCTTGATTTTGATGGCAAGAAGAATCCGTTTATGAGCGCAATGCGCAAAGCCAAAAGACCAATGATTATTATTGGTATGGACGCGCTTAGTCGTGCTGATGGGGCGCAAATATTGCGTGCTGCTGGTAAGTTGGCGGCAAAATGGAATGTGGTAACCGAAGACTGGAATGGCTTTAATGTCTTACACGGGACAGCTGCACGGGTCGGTGCGTTGGATATGGGCTTTTTACCGCTAAAAGACGGTCTTGATACGGACAGTATGTTGAATGCCGCGCAATCTGGCGAATTGGATACCTTGTTTTTACTTGGTGCTGATGAGCTGGACATGGATCGCACTGGGGACGCATTTGTGATTTACCAAGGCAGCCATGGCGATGCTGGCGCGCATCGGGCTGATGTGATCTTACCTAGCGCTGCTTATACGGAGAAAAACGCAACTTTTGCTAATACTGAGGGGCGTTGGCAACAAACAAGGCAAGCGGTTGCACCAAAGGGTGAGGCCAAAGAGGATTGGAAAATTATTCGTGCATTGTCGGATGTTGTTGGGCGTACATTACCTTATGATGATGTGAAATCTTTGAGGGCGACTTTTCCCAAGCCAAGTAAATCTACTTTTGATCCCGCAAAAATAGGCAAAGCCGGCAAAATGAAGGCGGCGACTTTTGGCCCTTCGGATAAGTCTTTCTGGTTCAGTAACCCAATCGCCAGGTCCAGTGCGGTGATGGCTGAATGTGCAAGCTCGCAAGTGGCGCAATTAGAGGCGGCGGAGTAATATTATGGCTGAATTTTTCACCATGCTTTTTGATACAAATACCCCGCTTGGTTGGTTCATTGTTAAAACCCTGATCATTCTGGCTTATGTAGCGGTGTTGTTGATTTCATTGGCATTTTTGTTGCTGGCTGATCGTAAAATCTGGGCGGCAGTGCAAATGCGCAAAGGTCCCAATGTGGTGGGTGCGTTTGGCTTGTTGCAATCGTTTGCCGATTTCCTGAAGTTCGTATTCAAAGAAGCGGTCATTCCTGCCGGGGTTGATAAGCCAATTTATGCTCTTGCACCGGTTTTGACACTATTGATGGCGTTTATTACTTGGGCGGTTATTCCGGTGGCTCCGGGGTGGGTTATTACTGATCTGAACTTGGGTGTTTTGTATATTTTGGCGATTTCGTCGCTTGGCGTGTACGGCGTTATACTTGGCGGTTGGGCTTCAAATTCCAAATATGCGTTTTTAGGTGCTATGCGATCTACGGCGCAGATGATTTCGTATGAAGTAACTATTGGTTTGGTGTTGATTACGGTTTTATTGCTAAGTGGCTCGTTAAATCTAACGGTTATTGTCGAGGCGCAGACCGGTGGTTTTTGGCACTGGAATGGTTTTGCATTATCGCCAATTACTTTGATTATGTTTCCGATGATGATTGTTTTCTTTATCTCAGCATTGGCAGAAACAAATAGACCACCGTTTGATTTACCAGAAGCAGAATCCGAATTAGTCGCTGGTTACCAAGTTGAATATTCATCGACTTTTTATCTGTTATTTATGATAGGTGAATACCTGAACATCGTGATGATGTGTGCTTTGATTACCCTTTTGTTCTTGGGTGGTTGGCATGCACCGTTTGATTTTGCGCCGTTTACTTGGTTGCCGCCAGTGCTTTGGTTTGCAATCAAGGTTTGCTGTGTGTTTTTCATGTTTTCCATGGTTAAGGCGATTGTGCCGAGATACCGCTATGACCAGCTTATGCGGCTGGGCTGGAAAATATTCTTACCTATGACTCTAATCGCCGTTGCTTTGGTTGGAGCATGGGTGACATTTGTCATCAATGGAGCTTGATATGAACCGCGCTTTATTATTTGTTCGTAGTTTCTTTTTGCTGGATTTCATTCAGGCATTTGGCTTGGGAATGAAATATTTCTTCCGCCCGAAAGCGACATTGAATTATCCGTTTGAAAAGGGGCCGTTATCGCCTCGTTTTCGTGGCGAACATGCTTTACGGCGTTATGCCAATGGCGAAGAACGCTGTATTGGTTGTAAATTGTGCGAAGCTATTTGTCCGGCGCAGGCCATTACAATTGATGCCGTGCCTCGTGATGATGGCTCTAGGCGCACAACCCGTTATGACATTGATATGACGAAATGCATTTACTGTGGATATTGCCAAGAAGCCTGCCCAGTTGATGCAATTGTTGAGGGGCCAAATTTTGAATTTGCTACCGAGACCAGAGAAGAATTATTTTATGACAAAGATCGTTTACTGGCTAATGGTGATCGCTGGGAACGTGAAATTGCAAAGAATTTGGAGCTAGATGCACCCTATCGCTAGGGAGCTGGAGAACTGATATGGAAATTGGAACTGTCTTGCCTGCAATAGCATTTTACCTATTTGCATCAACGGCTTGTATCTGTGCTTTGATGGTGGTAATCGCCCGTAATCCGGTGCGTTCAGTGTTGTTTTTAATTATGACTTTCTTTTCGGCGGCTGCATTATTTGTGATGTTAGGGGCGGAGTTTTTAGCATTGCTGTTGGTGATTGTTTATGTAGGAGCGGTGGCGGTACTGTTCTTGTTTGTGGTGATGATGTTGGACGTTGATTTTGTCGAACTGAAACAGGGCTTTGCCCAATATTTACCGCTTGGAGGATTGTTGGCGTTTGTATTGACTGTGGAATTGATAGTGCTTGGAACTACATTTAGGCTGCCTGAAAACTTTAGCGCACAAGTGCCAATAGAGCAGGGGGTTAGTAATATCGAGGCTTTTGGCTTGGTGTTATATACTGACTTTGCATTTTTCTTTGAGGCAGCAGGGCTTATTCTTTTGGTGGCAATGATCGGTGCGATTATGCTTACCCTAAACAAGAAGAAAGGCGTAAAGCGGCAAAATGTTTCTGATCAGGTCGCTCGTACTCCAAAAGATGGGTTAGAGCTTATCGATGTAAAGCCAGGTGAGGGATTATCATGATGGAAATTGGGATACATCATTATCTAGCTGTTTCGGCGATTATTTTCACCATCGGTATTTTCGGTATCTTTGTGAACCGTAAAAACGTGGTGATTGTGTTGATGTCGGTGGAGTTGATTTTGTTGGCGGTAAACATCAATTTTGTTGCTTTTTCAGCGCATTTGAATGATTTGACCGGACAAGTATTTGCGCTGTTTATTTTGACGGTTGCTGCGGCTGAGGCGGCAGTAGGACTAGCCATATTGGTGGTTTATTTCCGTAATCGCGGCGATATTAGCGTCGATCATATTAACATGATGAAGGGATGAGCCGAAAATGATGTATTTGGCCATTGTATTCTTACCGTTATTGGGGGCGTTTATCGCCGGCTTATTGCCACGATTTGTTGGGCAACGCGGCGCACAGCTCACCAGTACTGTTTTTCTGGTAATTTCCGCGCTCCTGTCGTTTTATGCTTTTTATGATGTTGCTTATCTGGGGCATGAAACCACCGTAGAAGTCGCTAGATGGTTTGCTATCGGCTCGTTTGAGGCCAATTGGACTTTGCGCATTGATACTTTAACCGCTGTTATGTTGGTGGTGGTGACGTTCGTTTCGTGCTTGGTGCATATATATTCATGGGGCTATATGGCCGATGATCCGCATAAAGCGCGGTTCTTTGCTTATTTGTCGATGTTTACTTTTTTCATGTTGATGTTGGTTACATCTGATAATTTCATGCAGGTGTTCTTTGGCTGGGAAGGTGTTGGTTTATCGTCATACTTGCTGATCGGGTTTTGGTATAAAAAACCAACCGCTAATGCTGCGGCGATTAAAGCCTTTGTTACCAACCGAATTGGCGATTTTGGCTTTGCTCTTGGTATTATGGCGATATTCGCCGTCTTTGGATCCTTGTCATTTGATACGGTTTTTGCAGCTGTTTCGGCCAACTCAGACAGGATTTATAATTTCCTTGGCATCGATTTTAACGCCATTGAACTAATAGCCATTTTATTATTCGTTGGTGCAATGGGTAAATCAGCTCAGTTCTTCTTACATGTCTGGCTGCCTGATGCCATGGAAGGGCCAACACCGGTTTCGGCATTGATCCATGCGGCAACCATGGTAACGGCTGGCGTGTTTTTGATAGTACGTTGTGCGCCAATTTTCGATGCTGCTCCTGTTACATCGGCAATAGTTACAATCATCGGAGCATTAACCGCATTTTTTGCTGCAACCATTGGCTTGGTGCAAAATGACATCAAGCGCGTAGTGGCTTATTCCACTTGTAGCCAGCTTGGTTACATGTTTTTTGCCGCCGGTCTTGGTATGTATAATGTGGCGATGTTTCACCTGTTCACGCACGCATTTTTTAAGGCGTTATTGTTCCTTGGAGCTGGCTCGGTAATCGTTGGCATGCACCATGAACAAGACATGCGTAAAATGGGCGGTCTGTGGCGCAAAATGCCGTTTACTTGGATATTCATGTTAATTGGCACGTTAGCTTTAACCGGCTTTGGCATCCCTGGAACATCATTTGGGTTTGCCGGCTTCTTCTCGAAAGATGCGGTGATCGAAGGGGCGTGGATGGCAGGAGATGCTGGGCGCACCTTTGGACATCTGGCGTTTTGGGTCGGAGTCGTTGCAGCACTGATGACCAGTTTTTATTCATGGCGAGTGATCTTCATGACTTTCCACGGCAAGCCAAATGGCGATGCTCATACGTTTGAACATGCCAAAGAAAGCCCGATGGTAATGATGGTGCCATTGGCTTTATTGGCTATTGGTGCGTTATTTGCGGGCGTTATGTTCAAAAAGGACTTTATCGGCAAATACACGGCTGATTTTTGGCAAGGCTCTACGGTGATTGAGGGAACTGTGTTTGCTGGTTATCCAGAGAAAGTTGATACAGATGCTGTCGATACAGATCACACCCCTATTGCTGGCGAGGTTTCTACAAAAGAAGACCATGGTGGCGGGTATCATGATATCCCATTGTGGGTATTGTGGTCACCATTTACGGCGATGGCTTTGGGTTTTGCGTTTTCATATTGGCTGTATATTTTGCACCCAGGACGGGCGAAAAAATGGGCGGATCAATCAAGATTTTTGCATCCATTTTTGTATAATAAATGGTATTTTGACGAGTTATATGACGCAGTTTTGGTCAAGAATGTTAAAAGGCTTGGCGATTTGTTTTGGAAAATCGGTGATCAAAAACTAGTTGATGGACTTGGGCCAAATGGTTTTGCGGCACTTACTGCTGTTATCTCGCGAAAAGCTGCAAAACTGCAATCAGGTTACGTTTATCACTATGCATTTGTTATGTTAATTGGATTGGTCGGGTTCGTGACATGGAGTTTCATGCGCGGGCTGGGAGGGAATTAGGGTGAGTGATTTACCGTATTTATTATCACTGACAACATTCACGCCGGTGATCGGCGCATTATTGTTGCTATTGTTTAAGGCTTTTGCACGAGCTGACGACAAAGGTATTGTCGAACGCAATGCACCGGCTGTAGCTTTGGTAACTTCGTTGTTTACTTTTGCTTTGTCGATATTGGTGTTGATCGAGTTCAATCCCGCAGACCCCGGGTTCCAGCTGGTTGAAGATGTAAGCTGGTTTGCCGGTTTTCATTACCGGATGGGTGTCGATGGCATTTCCATTTTGCTGGTATTGTTGACCACGTTTTTGATGCCGCTTTGTTTTATTGCCTCGATGGGGGTGATTAAAAAGCGCGTAACCGAATACATGATTGCGTTTTTGGTACTTGAAACCTTGATGATCGGTGTGTTTTGCTCGTTAGACATCGTAATGTTTTACGTATTTTTTGAGGCTGGCTTGATCCCAATGTATCTAATTATCGGTATTTGGGGTGGCGATAACCGGGTCTATGCATCATTCAAATTCTTCTTATACACCTTGCTTGGCTCATTATTGATGCTGATTGCGATCATCACTATGATTTCAATTGCCGGAACCTCGAATATTGTCGAATTGCTGGCCTTTGATTTTGATCCCGGATTGCAAATATGGTTGTGGTTGGCATTTTTCGCCAGCTTTGCAGTAAAATTACCAATGTGGCCGGTACATACTTGGCTGCCCGATGCCCATGTTCAAGCACCAACTGCTGGTTCTGTGGTGTTGGCCGGTGTGTTGCTTAAAATGGGCGGTTATGGGTTTATCCGCTTTTCATTGCCTATGTTCCCAATAGCATCGCAAACCTTTGCGCCAATGGTGTTGGGCTTGTCGGTGATCGCTATTATTTACACCTCGCTGGTGGCATTTCGACAAACTGATATGAAAAAGCTGATTGCTTATTCATCAGTGGCACACATGGGCTTTGTTACCATGGGCTTGTTCGCTATGAACTTTATCGGCCTGCAAGGGGCGATGTTCCAAATGCTAAGTCATGGGATAATTTCTGCGGCTTTATTTTTGATTGTCGGGGTGATCTACGACCGTATACATACCCGTGAAATTGCAGCCTATGGCGGATTGGTACATCGAATGCCAATTTATGCCGCAATCTTTATGCTGTTCACCATGGCCAATGTCGGCTTGCCGGCAACATCGGGTTTCATTGGTGAAATATTGACCTTGGTCGGAGTGTTCCAAGTTAATACTTGGGTGGCATTTGGCGCAACAACCGGAATTATCCTTTCGGCTATTTACTCCTTGAACTTGTACCGAGAGGTCATATTCGGGGAAATGGTCAATGAAAAATTGGTAGGGATCACTGATGTGACAAAAAAAGAAATAATAATGTTTGCGCCATTGGTGGTGGCAACATTGGTTATGGGTTTAATGCCGGCATTGGTTACTGATATTACCGGGCCAGCTGTTGAGGCATTGATTGAACGAATAGATGCGGGGTTAGCATTGGCTGCACCAATAGGAGGAGCCGGTGACTGATCTGGTATTTAATATTTCTTTGATGTTGCCAGAAGTGTTTCTGGTTTTATCTGCTTTGATTTTGTTATTGCTCGGAGCCTTTGGTGGTCGTAAAATGACTTCCACGGTTAATTTGGCAGCTATTGTTGTGCTGGTAGTGGCTGCTGGCTTGGTGTTATATAAAATCCCTGATGAAGGTTCAAAAGAGCTGTTCGCCGGCGCTTTGAAGCTGGATTACCTAGCTGTATTTGGCAAGTTTATTGCTTTGCTGGCCACTGCGTTTAGCTTGCTATTGGCTTATGGTTATTTGAAAACCGAAAACCGGCTTAGCCCTGAATTTGCTATATTATATCTGTTCGCTGCTCTTGGCATGATGATTATGGTCTCGGCCAATGATTTATTGTCGCTTTATATCGGTGTCGAGATGCAAAGCTTAGCACTTTATGTGTTGGCTGCCAGTAACCGCGACAGTTTGCGTTCATCTGAGTCCGGTTTGAAATACTTTGTGCTTGGTGCATTGTCTTCGGGGTTATTACTGTATGGCGCATCACTGATATATGGCTTCTCAGGCGCAACGCGCTTTGATGGTATTTATGAGGTCGTGGCAAATGGCGGCTCTATTGGCCTGATGATCGGTATTGTATTTTTGTTATGTGGTTTGGCCTTTAAGGTCTCGGCGGCTCCGTTTCACATGTGGACACCAGATGTTTATGAGGGTGCGCCAACACCAGTAACCGCGTTTTTCTCGGTAGCTCCAAAAATTGCAGCAATTATATTGATTGCCCGGATTTTGTTTGAGCCGTTCTTGGCGATGATTGCTGATTGGCAACAAGTGATAATTGCCATTAGTGTGCTTTCGTTGACTGTCGGTTATCTGGGCGCAATACAGCAAAAAAACATCAAACGGTTGATGGCCTATTCGTCGATTGCCAATATGGGCTATGCAATGATTGCTCTGGCTACAGGAACTATATCCGGCATGAGCGGATTATTGTTCTTTATGGTGTTGTATTTAATTTCAACATTAGGCGTGTTTGCTTGTATCTTGGCAATGCGCCGCTCCGAAGGCATGGTCGAACAAATTGAAGACCTTGCTGGCTTGTCGCGGACTAAACCGGCATTGGCACTGGCCTTGACTATATTACTGTTCTCCGTGGCTGGTGTGCCACCTGCTGCCGGCTTCTTTGGTAAATATTTTATATTCGTAGCTGCGGTTGATGCGAACCTTACATGGCTGGCAATTTACGGTGCAGTGGCCAGTGTGGTTGGTGCTTTTGTATATTTGCGACTGGTCAAAATAATCTGGTTCGATGAGCCTGCCGTTGAATTTGTACCAGTGAAGTTTAGTCAAGGAGCCGTGGTTGCGTTAAGTGCGGTACTGATGCTTCCAGGAGCTATTTGGTTGCTGCCGGCTCTGATGGAATGGTCGCAAACTGTCGCTGCTTCACTATTTCTTGTTAATGGCTAATCCAACTGCGATCCGGCACTTTGCCGAGATTGATAGCACCAATAGCGAATGTTTGCGTCTTGCCGATGCAGGCTGCGAGCAACCTTTATGGGTGTTGGCTGATTACCAAACTAATGGCCGGGGACGGCTTAACCGCTCATGGCTTGGGCAAAAAGGCAATTTATACGCCAGCGGGTTTTACTCATTTACTGCGCCACCGGCAAAATTGGCCGAACTGGGATTTGCTGCCGCATTAGCCGTTATCGATGCGATAGCTCCATTTGTGGCCAATGAGCAATTATTGTTAAAGTGGCCAAATGATGTGTTGCTTAATGGTGGAAAGCTTTGCGGTATTTTGCTGGAAAGCCATGGCGGCAAACAACAAGGGCAAAATATTTTGGTGATAGGCATTGGTATCAATTTATCACAGGCGCCTAAAATTCCGGGGCGTAAAACTTCTTGCTTGGTTGATTTTTGCAAGACAGAGCAAGCAATCAAACCGTCTGAGGTATTGCTTAGTTTAATAGAAAGTTTTGAGAAATGGGTAAGCATCTGGCAGGATCAAGGGTTTGCACCAATACGCCAAGCATGGATAGCAAACTGCCATGGCTTGGGGGAGA
>JAKITZ010000078.1 GCA_021647805.1 Robiginitomaculum sp. | reverse complement strand
AGGCTATGGCCGTATTCTGGTAAGTTGGCCAGAAGGGGTAACGAGTGAAGATGTCAAACTAACTGCCAAAATCACCAATGGGGTACTGGTTGTAAGTTTTTCAGAAATTCTTACTGGAAACACCAAAATCATTCGCGACGGCGTGCCAGATCAAATTGCTTTGGCTCGTATGGACACTGATGGTCAAACCATTCGTATCGCCCTTAGGTCGCCAGCAAAGATTACTACCTCAAATTCTTTTAATGTTTTTGCCATTGATCTGATCGCTCTAAACAGCAAAATCACACCTCCGGCAGTTAGCTCGCCTCAAGCGGAGCAAATTGCAAAACAAAAGGCGCAAACCAAAAAACGAGTTTCCGAAGAGCTGGAAAAAGCCAAACGTCAAAATCGATCAAACCCGGCGTTACCGTTACAGGTTCGCTTCGCAGAAAGTAGCGACAACACTAGAATCAGTTTTGACTGGACTGATCAAGTTGAGTATCGGGTCTTGGAAAGAGAAGATGGGTTAGACTTAGTCTTTGATCGACCATCAGCCCCTGCCCTTGCCGCGATAAATGCTGGCCGCCCCGCCGGATTATTGGCGATCACGGCACTAAACCGCCAGAACAAAACCATAGTCTCGGTAAATCTAGAGCCTGATTATAAACACCGAGTAACCAGAGATGGAACCCGTATAGTTCTTGATCTATATCAGTCAGAGCAACAAGATATTCAGCCCATACAGAAGACAACACCAAAACAACAACCTGATACAGTAAAGATCACAACATTTGCCGATCGCCCGGATCCCGTGCCGTCTTCGGGTATAGTGCCTGTACAAGTTACGGCAACCGGTACAGCGTTACACTTGAAATTCAACTGGAAAGCCCCTGTTGGTGCCGCTGCATTTCGCCGTGGCGAAAACCTTTGGTTGATATTCGATGCCAGTGCCAGAATCGACTTGGCAGAACTAATCAATGGTGGCAATCGGCATATTCTTGACGTTAAGAGAATTACTGGCTCCACATATTCTGGTGTTTTAATACATCTACCGGCAGCAAGTCAGATAGAGGCGAGGCCTGATGCAAACGGCTCACAATGGACATTTGTCTTGGATGATAAACTGGAATTTGCCAATCGCGCGATTGATTTACGCCGAGAGGCTGACGGCTCCGGCCCCGGCAGATTGGCTGCAAAGTTCATCAATGCCAACACTTTGTTATGGGTAGATGACACAGATGTTGGCGATACTTTGGCCGTCATCACCGGCACTGGCCCAGCCAGCGGAATATCCACATTAAGGCGGCTTGTAGAGGTTTCTGCCCTACCATCAGCACATGGAATGGCTTTTGAAATAAATGCCGATGATCTAGACATACAAATTACCGATGACTTGTTGACTATCAAATCGCCATTGGGACTTAATCTTACCCCATCGGCTACCCCATTAGGACTTAGTTCCGATAATAGCGGCACGGTTTCCATAGCTTCAAATCCGGCAATTAGTGCCTCACCAGGTTTCATTGATTTTGATGCCTGGAAAAAATTAGGAGGTGACGGAAATTTCCACAAAACCTACAGCGCCCTTTTACGCCGTGTAGCCATTGAAGATACCGACCCCGAAGCCAGAATGATGTTGGCCAAATTCCTTATTGCAAATGAGCTTGGCGCAGAAGCTTTGGGCGCATTAGTATTGGCACAAGCACTTGATCCAATGCTGGTGCAAGATGCCCGGTTTAGGTCGCTTCGCGGCGTAGCAAACTTGCAAATGAACCGAATATCCGATGCCAAAGCAGACTTTGCCGCGCAAACTTTGAACCGTGATCCATCGGCAGCATTATGGCGCGGTTTATTGGCGGCAAAAACTGAAAACTGGACAGAAGCGCGCCAAAATTTTGAAAAAGGTCGTGAGGCTTTTTACCTGTTTACTCCTGAATGGCAGGCAATATTTCACACAGCCTTTGCCAGAGCAGCAATGAATCTTAATGATTTAGGTGCCGCCAAACAACAATTGCAGGAAATATTCGGGCAAAACTTGAGCCTGCACACGCAACTTGATGCGGCAATGGCCAAGGCTGATTTACATGATCTAAATGGCGAAACCGAACAGGCAATAAAGATATTGGATAATGTGATCGCCACTAAGTACGAACCATTGGTAGTTCGCTCAATTTTCGAACAAACCCGCATAAAACAAAAAGCCAATTTAATTTCACCACTAGAAGCCTCTGATATTCTTGAGAACTTGCGTTATCGTTGGCGCGGCGACGAAGTGGAATTAGAAGCGGTCAGAACATTAGGCGCGTTTTATTCACAAGCCGGTGATTATCGCCGGGCAATGGAAGCCATGAGTTTAGCCATAAGAAGGTTCCCGGATTCGCCCGTTGCCAGACGCTTACTTACAGATTTAAACCAAACCTTTCAGGATTTATTCCTAAAAGGCGGGGCTGATGCCATGGATCCGGTGCAGGCCTTGGCTCTGTTTTATCAGTTTCAAGACTTCACACCATTAGGCACAGAAGGCGATAGAATGTTGCGCCGTATGGCCGATCGCTTAATTGCTTTTGACTTACTGCCGCAAGCCGCGGAATTATTGCAGTATCAAGTCGATCAAAAACTATACGGCATCGGAAAAGCGCAAATAGCTACCGATCTGGCATTGGTTTATTTGATGGATAAACAACCGGAAAAAGCCTTGCGAGCTATTCATTCCTCAAGGCAAGCTCGTTTGCCGCGAGTTCTAAACCGCGAACGGCGTTTGCTTGAAGCCAGAGCATTGGTTGAGTTGGGCAGAACCGACCATGCGCTTGATCTGATCGAGATGGATAGAACCCGTGATGCAGATTTCTTGCGGGCGGATATTGTATGGGGCAGCAAGGAATGGCCAAAAATATCAAGACTTTTGGTACGAGTAATTGAGCGTCATTTACATAACCCGACTGACTTAAACGACGTTGAGGCCAGCTTAGTATTACGGGCAACAATCGCCAGTGCCCTTGCAAATGATCAAAGTAGCTTTACCGAGTTAGTAACCAAATGGCAGCAACCAATTGCCAAAACAAAGGCTGCAGAGGCATTTGCTCTGATCTCAAGCAAAACCTCACTTAACGGTGTTGAAGTAAAAGACCTAGCCCGCACGCTGGGAGCTACCGACACCATGCGCTCTTACCTAGAGCAATACCGCTCGCGGCTAAAACAACGAAGCCGAACCGCAGGCCTGGAACAGACTGGTGCTGGTTTGCCGGGGTAAAACCCTTAATAACTTAGTTTTTAAAAAAAATTAGCACCTAGTAACAACAGTTTCATCTGTTTAAAAAATGATAGCTGCTCAAGTAGGATTAAACCCTAACTATATTTCTCTCTTTGTGGTTAAATTTTTTAATAGCAATCTCAAAAAAATTAAATTTCAGTTTTTTCTTTAGTATCTATAACTTCAAAATTAGCATCAGGAAGGATACCCTTTAATTCATCGATAATCATATCAATTCTACTTTCTATAAATTGCTCAAGAGCATCGGTTGGCATACTTTCCAACCTAGACCATTTTAGCAAGTTGCTCGGTATAATGTGTGACTCTAGTGCTTGCTCAAAGTTTGGGTTCGCATCATATTCACTAATATAGCTTAGTGGGTTTTTGTCACTTATCTCTAAATTCGTTATTTGTGTTAGATATGCAATATTCATCAAACTATTGTTATTCAAGTTATTGCCACCAACATTTTGAGCAATATAATTTGTTGGGAATATGTGATGTAAATTTGGTTTATCTATTGAGAAAAAGAGGTTATCTACCAAGACATTTCTATCCGTATATTTCCAATCTTTCGGTTGTTTGCTTACATATAACGAAAGTATGGCTCTAGATAAACGACCTTTTGAGCTGTAAGAAGATTTTCTCAGAGTTTCTCTATCAAGTAAAAAGCGTTGGAAATCATATTTTCCAGAATCTCTTTGTTTAGCCAAAAATTTAATGTGATCATCTAAGTCGCCTGTATTCTTTAGCAGGTCTTTATTATGTAGGCTATAAAACCAGAAATACTTTTTTAGAAAACTATAATCTGGGTTCTCATTATTGAAAAAATAAGAGGAAATAGTTAGATAAAAGTACCTATATGGAATTAATTGCGGCCCCTTAATGTTCAGTGTGTTTTCAAAAAAATCAAAAGTTTTATTTATAGCTTTTTTAGCTGATTCCCATATTTGCTCAATTTGCTCGGTCTTTATGTCATTTAGATAACGAGGGGTTATGTTATGTATTCTTGAGCCTTCAATATTTTCTCTAATTAGGATAGCTAAAATTTGCAAATAGTCGAACTCACTGATTTGCAAGAATAGACTATTGTTGGTTGTCCTAAAATTATCGATATATTCTCTTAAATAAAACCCAGATACCCCGTCTTTTTCTGGGCGGAAAGTTTTGGCAACAACAATGTCGAAGATATCAAGAGATTTGCCAGCTTGGTTAATTCGTTCAAATATTTGGCAGACTTCGGATACTTGTATGCCTTTTAGCTCAATAAATGATAGACGATAATTATCAAGGACTTGCTTTACCCTTCTAAGCTGCTCTCTAACAGGGTGATCGTAGTCTTTATAATCATAATCTGCATTTTCTACCAATGCTCTTTCTACAGAACTAAAGTTCTGCTTGATATATAATAATTGAACAATTAATCCATTGTCATATTTATTTTGTCTGCCGTAATTTCTTTTGAAAATACCATTTTTGTCATCAATTTCATCAAAATATAAAAACCGTTTCTTGTAACTATCATCATCAGTTTCTGTTTCATCTTCAACCGTTAGATCAATATATATTGTGGGATCGAATCCGGCTTTTCCTTCAATGGGTCCGCCATATAGAGACGTCATTAGTGAGGTTGTTCTTTGCTGTCCATCAAGAATATATTGGTATTCAGTACGATCAAAAGAGCCATCAGATATTTCATGACCCCCTATTTTTCTATGGTTTTGCAATTTTATATCGGTTTTCCACACCAATATACTTCCAAGAGGATAAAACTTATAAATACTATCCCAAAGCTTTTTAACATTTTCCTTTTCCCAGACGACCTCTCTTTGAAAAGTGGGTATCTGAAAATCAAGGTTTTTAAGCTCATCGAGATATGTAGTGATGCCTTTGTCTGTTGGGCGAATTCGGTCGGTAAAATTCATTTTTCACCTTTGGCTATCAGAGCAATCGCTTTTTCTAAAATAAGTTACCAAAGTATAGATAGTTACTAAAAAATATCAATAAAATAAGTGACTATGCACAACATGGATTTAAAGCACCGCAATTGCCTGAATTTCGATGCAACACCCACAATATAGTTGCCTACCCATCTAGGCTTTCGACAAGCAAGATACGAGTATAAGGGATAAACTCAACCGCCAGTTAGTCTGGCCAGTCCTGCCGAATAGTTGGCTATTTGTGCGCTTAAGTACGCTGGAACCGGGCCATTGGCTTTATTGCCACCTTCGAGCAAAGCTTTTAGTGCTGGATCAAGGGTCAATGTTCTGTAGGCGCTGCGTACCAATGTTAGTGCTTCATTCAATGCTTCATTTGCGGCATTTGCTTGTTTTAGGGTACTCAAAGCAATTTCGGAGCTAAACCCCAAGGCATAAACCGGCGGTGCAGATGAGGACGTTTCGTCGTCTTTGTTTTCTTCTTCTAGCTGTACTGCGCCCTCTGGAATTCCTAAGGCAGAAAGCAAATCCCGTCCCTCGGGGCCAGCGAACAATTCAATCGAATTACCCTCACTCGGTTTGATGCGCAGAGTATCACCCTTGGCACCTCGAACAATTTCGGCCTTGCCATCTAGCACCAAAACCGCATTTATTTTGAACGTCAGCGCCCGGTAAGTATCATCACTATCAATACGAATCGTTCGTTTTGTTCCGCCATTAAGACTGATCTGAAAACTATCACCATCACGAGTCACAGAACGAGTAGTCAAAACCGGACTGTCGAAGGATATAGCCATGCCTTTGGGCAGACGAAAAGCGTCCAAGATCGATGTTCCGGTGGTATCAATGCTTATTGCAGTCGCCGATGCATTGCCGCCACTGCCGGTTATCTGGCTAGTTCCCTCAACCGCACCAGTTGCAAGGTCGACCCTGCTGACAAAGGCATTATTACTGCCACTTAGCACCCCACCACCGGGCATGGAGCCGCCCGTGGTTCCTACGGCATACAGCTTTCCATTGGCCGATGCCAACTCGCTAATGGTGTCAGTAGCAGTCGTTCCTAAAAATGTCGTCCAAGTGCGCGCCGGATTACCACCGCCATCTTCATCTATTCTGGTTAGAAAGCCGTCTCGCTCGCCGGAATGGGCAAGAATACCAGCGCCAAGACCGTTGGCTGCACCAACCGAGCCACCAACGATAATTGCCGTGCCGTCAACCCGTAAAGAACTAATAGAGCCGCTATCAAGCGAGCCAAGATCTATCTGCCAAATCGCCGGATCGGTACCATTGGCTGCGCTAAACTTGGTTAATTTGCCAATGCCATTTTCTTCGCTGACTACCAATAAATCACCATTAGCATCGATGGTTATTTCCTTGGCGGTTTCATTGGCCGCGGTTCCGAATTGACGGGTGAATAAGGTATTACCATTGCTGTCCATCGCTCGGATATAGGCATCATTACCACCATTATGTGCACCGGTAAGCGCGGCACTGGTCGAGCCAACAACAAATATATTACCACTATTGTCCACAGTTACCGCATTGGCTTGATCATCGGCAAACACCCCAAAACGCTTGATGAATTGCTCATTACCATTGGCATCAAATTTGGCAACGAAACTATCATTTGCCCCGAATTTAGTAGTATTACCCAAAGTGCCACTGACTTTTCCAGAAATGACCACCGAACCATCATTGGCAATTGCCAGATCGCTAACATCAATATCACCAGCAGAGCCCAAGCCACGAGTGAAAATAGTTTTGCCAGAACTGTCATATCGTACCAGATAAATATCTTTTTCACCGCGAGGCTGCAAACCAGCAACCTCACCATCAGAACTAACGATCGCGTAAATTTCACCATTGCTTCCGGTTTTGGTGGCTAGAAACTTGGTACTTGCATCTTCAGCTGCCTCAAGACGGGTAGAAAAGTCTATCACCGGAGCAGATAACGCCTCGGCATCAAATTTACTGATCCGGGCAGTTGCTGTATCGCCGACACCTGAAACACCAGCTACATAAATTGCAGGCGTTCCGGTAACCGGTATAAACTGCAATGGTTCGACTTCCGAGCCGAGTATTTTGTAACCAAACTGGTTTCCCGCAACTATGTTGTTTTCATCCGGCTCGCCAATTTTTACCCGCTTAAATGTTGAATACAAACCAGCAGCATCTAGCTTACCATTTATATAGTCCGCTACATTATCAAGATTGCGCACGGTTGCGCCCATCTCGGCCAGATCAATATTGACCACAACATCACCGGTTACCCGCTTGGCGGTTATGGTGAATTGCGCATCGCCAGCAAATGCCGGAACCGCATCATCAAATGTGCCGTCATAAATCACCCCAGTGACATAATCCGAACGATTGCGTTCAATAGACAAGGTGCTGTCGGCTTTGCTGCTTTTCGCACCCTTTAGGAACGAAAGTTCTTCAAATTCTGTTACTCCAAGGAAACCTTCCAACTGGGCTATACCCTCACCCAAACGACGATCTAACAAACGCCTTCGCGCATCAGTAACGGTTTTGTCGGCGGCCTCGACCCCCAACGCCGAAAGCCTGCGAAGCCCTTGATAAAGAGCGAATAATTTCTTTTGGTCTTCTGGGGCTGACGTGTCGGAAAAACTCTCTAAATCCTGATAGAAAAACTGCCCCGAAGCCAACGCCTTGTTAAGAATGGCTGCTTGCCCTAACGGTTTGGCGCTAGCATCCCATGGCGGCGGAACCGATGTATCTGGCTTGGCTGCATTTAGGTTTGGTACATTGGCCGCCCGCCCAGCCGAGATCAATCTGGCCAAGCGCAAATCGCTGGCCGCCTGATAGCTACCAAGTAGCAAATCAGCGCTTAATCCGGTTGGCGAAAACGAGCCATTAAACGACATAATCAAAATCCAGTTATAAAACTAGATCACAATAACAATAACTTCCTGATTATAGCTTAAGAAATTACAATTAGTTTTAGTGACTAAATTTCGTAGGAAAGTTCAAGGTTTTAACTGGTCAATAATCCGTAAAATAAACAATCAGTCCAATCGCCATTTTCAAGCCGGTGCGCCTGTCGGTGGCGACCTTCTAAAGAGAAGCCCAAGTTTGGCAATAATTGTTGTTTTGCCATATCTATGGCGTAAATTTCTGCCCAGATACGGTGTAGCTTTAACGTCGAAGTCCCATATTCTAACAATAGTTTACCGGCATCCGGCGCGTATTTCTCATCAATATATAAATCATCAGCACCCAAATATATCGAAAAATCGGCAGAACTGTTTCGTTGGTCAATATAGCACAAACCACAAGCTCCAAGCAGGCGATCATTTTGCCTGTCAGTTATCGCAAACATAATCACCCGGTCGTTTACCAATACCGTTTTCTCGTACCAGTTTTGTTGCATTTTTGAAGTTATGTCGCGGTATTCACGAAAAAATTGCCGATATTGCGGTCGATTGCGCCACACTCGCAAGGTCTCAAGATCATTAGGCTCAATGGCTCGAAGAACCACGTGCTTGCCTTGAAGAATGACCCTTGAATTACTCATAAAAAGTCCTTTAGCAGTAATGCTTCACCTTGGCGCATTGGTTTTGCCAACACCTTGCCAATTACCATATTCATTTGCCATGGTTCCACTGAACCCACTGGTTTTGGCCTTAATGCTTCAAGATCACTTTCTTGCAATACATGCCCGGCCTCTAAGTCGGATTTAAGACGCAAACAACGACGTTGGACTATTGCAGCTTCGGTTTCATTGGCCTCCACCCGCTTAATTCCATCACCCAATGCCAATTCCAACTCCCTAGAGCGATCAACCATTTCGCGCCAGCTTTTCGGGTTCATCGAAAACCCGTGATCAGGACCAGCGCGCGAATTATCGTCAGTAAAATGTTTTTCCACTACCCGCGCGCCCAATGTGATTGCCCCTAAAACCGTGGCATGGCCGGGAGTGTGATCCGACAGACCCAATACAAGATCAGGAAACATTGCGGAATAAGTTCGTAAAACATTCAAGTTTATGTAAGAAAAATTACTTACTTCACCTGTGTAATTTGTATTACACTGCATCAAGCATAAATCATCGTTATACTCCAGTATCGCAGACACAGACCGCTTCACATCTGTAATATTTGCGGCGCCGGTGGCCAGAAATATTGGTTTTTTACGCTTTGCTATCGCCTGCAAGAAGCTAACCCAACCAATATCGCCTGAGCCAATTTTATAAGCCCCAACATATTTATCCATAATATCCAAAGCCGCCAGATCATAAGGGGTGGTCATATATTCAATACCGGCATCACGGCACGTTTGCACCAAAACTTCTGTCCAGTCTCTGGGTGTTTCATATTTCTGGAACACCTCAAAAACGCTTTCTTTCCAACTTGATTGATGGGAAGATTGTTCAGTTAATTGTGAAAATCCCACATCAGAGACGATATCTTTGGCTAAAAAATGTTGAAACTTTGCACAGTCCGCCCCGGCTTGCGCCGCCAAATGGATCAGCTCCACCGCACGATCAAGCTCGCCATCATGAGATGAAGCAATGTCCGCGATAAACCATGTGGGCTGGTTTTTACCGATTTCTCGCCCACCTATTTGAAAGTTTTTTTCCATGCTCATTTAACCATTTTGCCTTTGCCACTGCGCCGCTAATTGCTTACAAACCGCTGCCAAACCTGGTAATTCATAACCCAATATGCTTTC
>JAKITZ010000077.1 GCA_021647805.1 Robiginitomaculum sp. | reverse complement strand
TGGTGATAACGATATCTTGTTTGGCGATATGTTTGGCCGTAAGTTCCGCTTGTAGTTTTTGGTACTCGGTTGACATTTGCTTGGCATAACCACCAGATGTTTCAGCCTCTTTAAACTCTTCGTCTTCGACAGCAATGAACTTCGCCCCCAAAGAGCCAACTTGCTCTTTAGCTGCTGGCCTAACATCAGTTGCGGAAACTATTGCGCCCAACCGCCGTGCGGTGGCGATAGCTTGTAAGCCGGCAACCCCTGCTCCCATGACAAAAGTTTTGGCCGCAGCTATTGTTCCAGCGGCAGTCATCATCATCGGTAATGCTTTGCCATATATGGTGGCAGCTTCGATCACTGCGCGGTATCCGGCAAGATTGGATTGTGAAGAAAGCGCGTCCATGCTTTGGGCGCGGGTGATACGTGGCACAAGCTCCATGGCAAAGGTATCAATACCCTTGGCGGCGCATGCTTGTACAAAACCCGGATCATCATAAGGATCTAATAATGCTATTAAGCCGGAGCCTTTTTTCAGTCCGTCCAATACTGATTTTGCTGGTCGGCGCACTGCTAATAACAGGTCAGCGCCTAAAAGAGTTGCTTTTGACGTTTTGCAAATAATTGCGCCGGCTTCTTTTAGTGCCGCATCAGAAATGCTGGCACCGATGCCGGAGCCGCTTTCAATTTGCACCTTATGACCTGCGGCCACCAATTTCGTGATGGTCTGTGGTGTTAAAGCTATTCGGGCTTCGCCGGATAGTCTTTCTGTTAAAACCGCAAGTTTCATTTGTCCTCACTGAAAAAAAGTTATTGGAAAAAAGTTGTTGGGCAGTATCCTCGTACCTGTACTGTTACTTTCACGTCTTAAAGATATGCGGGTTAACCAAGGCCAGCAATAAAGGTAATACCCATGCTTGTTATCCAAGTAAAAATGGCCAAGCCGATCATGGTTGCATGCCATGCACCGCCACGTTTAAGAACCATTCCAACAACTATTGCTACTATCAAGGTACTAACAAGTGCTGGAAACCAACCAATGCTTCCTCCAAATATCAGACTAAAAAACAAAATTGGTGCGCCAAGTAAGCCGCAAGACCAGACAGTAATATCCATAACCAGCTTATAGGTATCTTGATGGTGGGAAATGTCTTGTGAACCCCGTTGGTAACTGCTCATGCTTGTGTCTCCCAAGTGCGTATAAGTTTATTTTATTTTGAGGTACACTGCGCCGAGCCTATGATCAAGTACTGGTTTACATTTTGAGCCAACTTGCCGCACCTGTTTTATTGACAACTTCCGCTTTGCATATTTGGCAGGTTTAACGTATAGGCAAGTCTCTTTCCATCTGCTTTGGGCCTTTGATCCCGTTGGAGACGATAAATGTTTGATATGAATGATCCGGCAGTGCGCCGAGCACTTGATGCACCTGTGCTTGATCTGCCCGATTGCACTAATGCTGTTGAGCGAGCAAAAACACGTATTGTAGTGGCGATGTCTGGCGGAGTAGATTCGACCCTCACCGCAGCTTTGTTGAAATTTGCCGGCTATGACGTGGTTGGTATTACACTGCAATTATATGATCATGGCGCTGCTATTGCCAAAAAGGGTGCTTGTTGTGCAGGTCAAGATATTGCCGATGCCGCAAATGCCGCCGCACAGTTAAATTTTCCGCATTATGTTCTGGATTATGAGAGCAAGTTTTCCAGCGCAGTTATAGAAAACTTTGCCGATACATATTTATCTGGCAGAACGCCGGTTCCTTGTATTGCTTGCAATCAAACAGTAAAATTTCGTGATCTTCTGGCCACGGCTCGTGAGCTTGGTGCAAGTTGCATGGCCACGGGACATTATATTCAACGTATTGCGGGTAAAAATGGTGCGCAAATGCACCGAGCGATAGATAGTGGCAAGGATCAAAGCTATTTTTTATTCGCAACCACCCAAGAGCAATTAAACTTTTTGCGCTTTCCTTTGGGCGGGTTAAAAAAGGAAGAAGTCAGGCGATTGGCCGGTCAGCTTGGGTTGTCTGCGGCCAACAAGCCCGATAGTCAGGACATCTGCTTTGTTCCAGAAGGAAAATACGCCGATGTGGTGGAAAAAATACGCCCCGGCGCGGCAAAACCGGGGAATATTGTTGATCTAAGCGGCAAAGTATTGGGGCAACATAAAGGCTTGATCCATTATACTATCGGCCAACGTCGTGGCCTTGGCATTGCCGCCGGTTCGCCTTTGTATGTAATTAAATTAAATCCGTTAAAACACGAAGTTATTGTTGGTTCGCGTGAGGCATTATTGACAAAAAGAATTTATCTCGACAGTCCGAATTGGTTGAGGAAGCCAATTACAACCGGCGAAGAAATTGCGGTTCAGATAAAAGTAAGGTCAACTCGTCCACCGGTTGTCGGTCAGCTGAAATTAAGCGAAAATCAACGATTATTTGTTGATCTGGACACACTTGAAGAAGGTGTTGCTCCGGGACAGGCTTGTGTTTTTTATGGGCTTGATGACAACAGCTCGCAAGTCCTTGGCGGTGCGTGGATAAGCCGAACTGTTGCGGCAAATAGCGATCTTGCTTGCTAAAACGCTTGTAAATGAGTGTATACTGATCCTGATTGTTTTGAAAATACACTCAAAACACCGAACTAAACGGTATTTTGAGTGTATTTTATTTTCTGGATCCATCAACTTAACCAAAAACCGGTTTCCACTTTTTGGGTCGATGGAGTATATAACAAATAGGAGTTTTTAATGGCACATATTGTAATTCTAGGTGCAGGCCTTGGTGGCGTGCCAATGGCTTTAGAAATGCGTCAAAAGACCGGGTCTGCTGATAAGGTCACGGTTATAAACAATCGTCCGACATTTGATTTTACCCCGTCAAACCCATGGGTCGCAGTTGATTGGCGAAAACCTGACGATATCAGGGTTGAATTGCAACCGATGTTCAAGCGCAAGAATATTGACTTTGTTTGCGCCAGTGCCAAAAAAATTGACCCTAAGAACAAAAAAATCGAACTCGAAGGACAGCCGGACATTGAATATGATTTTTTGGTTATTGCTACTGGCCCAGAGTTAAACTTTGCCGCCATTGATGGGTTCGGGCCACAAGCTAATACGGTATCTATCTGCTCAACCGATCATGCAGAACTGGCTAGAACCAAATGGTTAGAGTTCGTTGAAAAACCAGGGCCGATAGTAGTTGGCGCAGTACAAGGCGCGTCTTGTTATGGGCCAGCTTATGAATTTGCCTTGATTATGGAAACCGATCTTAGGCGACGTAAAATTCGTGATCAAGTGCCGATGACATTTGTTACTGCCGAGCCGTTTATTGGCCATTTAGGTCTTGGTGGAGTTGGTGACACAAAAACCATATTGGAGGCAGAATTTCGTAACCGGCACATAAACTGGATTTGCAATGCCAAAACCACCAAAATTTCTAAAGGCATGATGGAAGTTGAGGAAATGAACGAGGACGGCAGTATCAAGCAAGTCCACAAATTACCGTTTGATCATTCAATGATGTTGCCCAGCTTTAAGGGTATTGATGCAGTGCAGGGAATTGAAGGTCTGGTTAACCCGATGGGCTTTGTGCTGGTTGACGAACATCAACGCAATTTACAATATCCCGATATTTTTTCCGTGGGCGTTTGCATTGCTATTCCGCCAGTTGGTGCAACGGCTGTTCCGGTCGGGGTTCCGAAAACCGGCTTTATGATTGAAAGCATGGTAAGGGCTGCCGCCTTAAATATTCAGGCACTGCTAAATGGCAATCAGCCAAACCACAAAGCCAGCTGGAACGCAGTTTGTCTGGCTGATTTTGGTGATGGCGGGGTAGCATTTATTGCCATGCCGCAAATCCCGCCGCGCAATGTTTGTTGGGCAAATCAGGGTAAATGGGTGCATTATGGCAAAGTTGCTTTTGAGAAATTTTTCCTTGGCAAAGTCAGACGCGGTGTTTCTGAGTCGTTTTTCGAAAAACTAACCTTGAATTTATTGGGTCTGGCTAAGGAAAAATAATAACAGTTTTTATCGTTCGCCCAAAACTAAGTTCAATGGCGTCGATATCTGTAGGCGGTTTTTTGCTGCGCGATTTGTCGCAGGCGCAGGGTCTGTCCGTGGGTTTGAATTAGTTGCACAAGACCTGATAAATAGAGAAAATAAATCAACGAAAAATAACCGATACATTTAGTGTCCCAACCTATAAAATTCACAACCCTCATAACTTTAAGAATTACAATAAGCTTTAACAAGCAACAAAATGAAACTGGTTAAATTTTTGTCACTATTGCGATTGAGCTAGCTTGCTATAAAAGAACGACAATTAGTATATAATGTAGGTAATAAATGGCAGATACTGCTGATAAACAAAAGGCAGACAGCACCACAAACAAGTTTGGGCCAGTACACTTATCGCCCGGCGTTACCAAATGGAACGCAAGAACTTATGTATTGTCGGCTTTTTGGACAACCGGATTTCTATCCTTTTTGAGTTTCTTGCAAAATTACGTCTTAAAAGAGCATTTAGGCATGCAAGAACAAGAACTAGGTCATGCGGTGGCGCGTTTGGCGCTTACTGGTGAAATAGTGTTTTTGCTGGTTTCTCCGTTGTTTGGTGCATTGTCTGACAAGATCGGGCGGCGACCAATATTTGCGCTGGGGTTTTTATGGGTAGGCGTCGGCTTTGTGCTGTATCCTTTGGCCAGTAGCTTTGGAATGCTGTTATTGTTCAAAGGCTTTATGGGAGTTGGTGCGGCGGCTCTTGGCGGCATGATGGCAACAGTGCTTTCCGATTATCCACAAAACCGATCCAGAGGCTTGATGTCGGCAATAAGTGGTTGGGCAAATGGTTTTGGCGCATTATTTATGATATTCGTCCTTAGCCGAGTTCCTTCGTTTTTGGTCGATAGGGGCTTTAATGCACAAGATGCCGGAACCTATACCTTTTGGTTGATGTCGATTATGGCAGCAATAACGGCAGGGGTCGTGTTTCTTGGCCTTAAAGCGGGCAAGCCGGGAAAACCACAAGTTCGCAAGAAAACTGTTGCTCTGGTAAAAGAGGGGTTTTCAGCAGCCAAGGGTAATCCACGCTTGCAGCTGGCCTTTGCTGAAAGTTTTATCGCCCGTGGAGACCTGTTGCTGGTCGGTACTTTTTTGTCGCTTTGGCTAATCCATACCGGCACAAGTATGCATGATATGCAAATTCAAGACGCAACAAAACAAGCTGGGCGGTTAAGTGGTCTGGTGCATTTTTCTGCGCTTATGTGGGCGCCGGTATTCGGTTATATTATTGATAAGTTCGATCGAACTACCACGGTAATTATTGCCATGTTCTTGGCGACACTGGGTTATAGCAGTATTGGGTTTATGGCCGATCCAACTGCTGCTTATGCCACTATTCCATTGATTTTATTGGGTATTGGCGAGCTGTCAGCAATTATCGCCGGACAAACATTAGTCGCACAAGAAGCTAAAATTGATGTGCGAGGTTCGGTGTTAGGTGTATTTGCTTTTTGCGGAGCATTAGGGCTGATAGTATTAAGCCAAGCGGCCGGGTTTTTGTTCTCTGCCATTGGCCCTGGCGCACCATTTATTTTTGTTGGCGCTGTAAACGGTCTTGTTATGTTATTTGCCATTTATGTTCGTCTTAAAACTGGGTTTAAATCACCCAAAGAGGTTTAAGAAGAAATATTCTACTTGCAACTCATTCGCAAGTGCAATAGACATGTTGAATAATTGATCTGAGTAGGATTGATTTGGCTCTGGGCGGCAATAATGCTGGCCAGATAATTAAAACCGGGCATATGCTCAAGAGTAGAGTTAAATACGAGAGATGAAGAATTATCTGATTGCAAGCAGCGCCCTTATCGGAGCATTGTCTGGCCTACCAACCGTAGCATATGCCCAAGAAAGCGAAATTGGTGCTAAGCCGAGCCGTTATGACGAGATCATCGTTACTGCTAGAAAACGTGCCGAGAAAATCCAAGAAACGCCACTGTCGCTTTCTGCTTTTACTGCGTTGATGATTGAGTACTCAGGCGTTCAAAATATGTCCGATATTGCCAAGCTGACCCCGGGTTTGTCTTTGGACGAGGACTTTGGCAGGTTTGCCTCCACCCGTCCGGTAATTCGTGGCCAATCGGTTACTTATGGCGAGCCGGGGGTTTCGACCTTTATTGACGGTGTGTTGATCAATGGCTCACTACTTGATTATGATCTAAGCGACGTTGAACGCATTGAGGTTATCAAAGGGCCGCAATCAGCACTTTATGGCCGTAACACCTATGCTGGCGCGATAAACATAATTAGCAAATCACCAGCTGAGGAAGCCTCGGCGGACATTAAAATAGATGTCGGGTCTTTTGATCGTTTTGAAGTGGCCGCATCAATGCGTGGCACTTTGAGTAAGGCTTTTTCTGGTAGCGTCAATGCAAGGTTTTACAGCCGTGGCGGGGTGTTTACTAACATTTATGATGGCAGTGAAGTTGGACAGCAACAATCTGCATCGGTTTCCGGCGTGCTTTATTATGAGCCATCTTCTGATCTTAGTATTCGTACAAGAGTACGCTATTCGCGACTTGATGATGATCAGTTACGTAGTTTTAACACTTCGGTTTCGTTGAACAATGTATTTCAAAACAATGGCGGAGTTTATAACGGCAACTTTAGTTATTATAATGGTGAAATTACCGCCCGTCCGATCAGCGTTGATGATGTGCGTTTGCTTGGCGAAAAAGGCTTTGATCGTGCTGATGATATTCAAGCCAGCATTACCAGTAACTACCAGTTAAATGAAAATTGGGATGTTGAATTTATCAATGGTATTAATTTTAGAGACTCCAGGAGTAAAAACGATATTGGCAATACAAGTGATTCGCTAAACCCGTTTTTATTAAACCTTGGTCCGGCATTTCCAACATTTGGCGGTAATTTTTTCTATGGTTATTTAATCGAAGGGCCGGTTGCCGACTTTGCTTTGGACACAAGAGACAGCACAACAGATTATTCGTCCGAACTGCGGTTTAATTATCAAGCCGATAGTTTAAGTGCCATGTTCGGCGGGTATTTTTATAATGGCCGTGATAAATCGCAAAGCTTACGTCAACCATCAGCGGAATTTGCCGCAATCATCGAAGAGGGCTTTAATAACCAAGTAGCCCGAATGATCGATATTTGTGCGGCTAATGCAAACACACCATTTACCCCTTGTTTCTCGTCACCGGGGTTTAGCTCTATAGTAAACTTTGGGCAGCAATTATCCGATCTTACATATAATGCCAATCGTGATTTATTGCGAGATGGTCGGCGAAACCTAGCCGTTTTTGGGCAGGTCGACTTTCAAGCCATGGATCGCTTAAACCTGACCATGGAGGCGCGATATACTTCTGAAAAAGTCCGATCCAGAATTATCGACCAAGCAGCTATTTACGATTATCTTGGCGCACAAATCGGTTTTACCAGCGCAGCAGAAGTAGACAGACAAGTCACCTTTAACAGCTTTAACCCTAGGTTTACTGCTAAGTATTCGTTGAATAGTGCAACTAATTTTTATGCCATTGCCGCCAAAGGTAACAAGCCGGGTGGCTTTAATAATCCGGAGCTGGTGGCGCAGGGTCTTGGTACTTATGGCAATGAAACTATTTGGAGTTTTGAGGCTGGCACAAAGAACTCGTTTAATCGCGGTGGCATTACCTTAAATCTTGCGGTTTATTCCAATACAATTACTGATTATCAATTAACCCAATCGGTATTGCTTCCGGCAATTGGCCAAACTACTTCGGCGATTTCAAACCTTGGCAAAGTGCGAAGTCAGGGTATTGAGGCTGAGTTGAATTTTCGGATAGCGGCCATTCCGGGTCTGTATTTTAGTGCCAATTACGCCTTAAATGACGCATCCTTTTTGCAAGGAACCGACATTACCGAAGGCAAATTACTGGACACGCTTGATGATGGCTTGGTGAATTGTTCAATCGGTTTGGCCAACCCATTAGCTGCTTGTGCTGCCGGCGATAATGTAATTCCCGGCTCTATTGCCGGACGGACATTACCCAGAGCGCCAAAACACATGATTAATCTTGGCATGAGTTACACCAAGCCGATTAGTTATAATCTCAACTTTGTATTTAATGGTGACATTAGTTATGAGAGCAAGAAATATGTACAGGTGCAAAACTTGGCATATTATGGCGAAGCTTTATTGGTAAATGCCAATATCGGCTTTGAAACTGATAGCTTGCGAGTTGTTTTTTGGGCAAGAAACATAACCGAAGAGGACTCAGTAGTGGCATCATTTAGGTTTATTGATGAAGCAAGATCATTTCAACGCGCATTTGGCGGAACCCCAAGAGTACCGCGCACTGTCGGAGTAAGAGTGCAAAAAACTTTCTAATACAGAGATCTGAGTTTGATAAAATAAACTAGATATTGCGGTAGTATATTATATAGGCTAACGATACCTAGTAATGTGCATATTATTATGCATATTATTATATAAAGCAAAGAAAGAGCGGCAAATGGCTAAATTCACTACTTGTATTGGTTTAATTTCTGGCGTGTTTTTGTTGAACTCTTGCACAGGCCTTACAATCCCAAATAGCATAAAACCAAATTATGTGATGACAGCTAACGGGCCTCAAAAGGTTGGTTTTTCTCAACCAATACCTGCTAGTCTGATTCAGCAATTTGCCGATGATTATAGTGTTTCTTGGTGTAAATCACAATCTATTCCCGGGAAATTTTTTTTAAGTAAAACTTATGAAGAATCAACAAGTAAGGTTGCCGAAATACATGTGCAATGTGGCGCTACGGCCACTATAAGTATTAGCAGTTCACTTGCTGCTCAGAAAATGACCAAATCAGGCTTCCGTTTGATGGACTCGGTTTGTTCTTCGTATTTCCGGCGTCTTGGCAATCAAGATCAAGACTTAGATTTTTATTCTCGAACCATCAATGACATGAGCGGAGTAACATCAGCCATTCTTGGTGTTACGGGAGTAAATGCCAAATCACTTGCTATAACGAATACACTTTTTGCTGGCGCAAATGCTGGATTAGAAAGTTTTGACGCTATTTATCACTTTTCACCAGATCTACAGGCCGTTGAAAATATGGTTTCGCGGGCTGGGGAAGCTTATGAGGGGCAATTGTTCACAGATTCGGCTCCTAAAGATTTTTATGATGCAGTTAAAGCGGTTGAAAATTATCAGCGGATTTGCCAAACAAGTAATATTCGGGCTTTGGTGAATCAAGCAATCGAAAAATCTAAGTTAACAGCCGCCTCTAGAACCACAAGAAACCTCCTTATCAGAAATAATGTTACAAATACTCAAATCGGTTTATTGTCTGAAGACATAGAAATAACTAGTATTTCACAAGCAACGCTAGTTTGGTTAACTGCTGGTGTAACGGGCAAAATTTTAAAAGAAGATTTACCAAAATTATATTCATTGTTGGAAGTTGCTGGAATAACAGATGCTGAGTCAAAGTTCGAGCTTGTCAGGAAGTGGTTGGATAATTTGGCCAAAAGCGAACCAAACTCTTATGAAGCTTTGTTGTCGCGGGTCGATCAACTGGATCCGTCAGCGTTACCTTCCGTGGAACCAATACTCAAGAATAATGAATTGCGAAAAGAATTGATGAAAGGGTCACAACCTGTGAATGCTTTTGGCCCCGGTTTTCCACGGGTTGAGTAAGCGTTATTGCTGCAGTCTGCAGAAAAAATTAAGTTTTATATCCCATAGGTGAGCGCATAGTTTTTGTTTGATGCTATAAATAGCTCTCACGTTCAAATTTGCTAATTTGTGGATCTGCAAGTTTATTAAAAATCGTTCAGTATAAACCGTGCAGTTCTTGTTTAGCCTTTCAAATGGGGGCTACATTC
>JAKITZ010000076.1 GCA_021647805.1 Robiginitomaculum sp. | reverse complement strand
CAGATGTTGTTCGTCAAGAAGACAGAGACTCTATTGATGAGCAAACATCACAAACCGTAGAGCGCGATACGAGCAGAGAAACAGAACCAACAACCGCTTTGCCACTTGATCCGATAACACCTGAGCGCCGCCAAGCACCACAGCGCGAAACCAGACCGCAAACCACTGATCGACCACCAACACGTGTTAGGCCAGAGCGCGTTGAGCGACCGCAACGTCCTGAACGCATAGAGCGCCCAACACGCCCAGAAAGACCGCAGCGACCTGATCGTCGTGGATAGACGTTGGAAATATCGGAAGCGCCTTTTTAGAATTTATCCACTGACAAAACGCTTAAAATTGCCAATAGGTTTTTTAATCGGCAGTTTTGCCCCGTCTTGGCCGATGTTTTCGATCTGGGCGCGGTTTTTTTAGGGATTGTGGTTTAGCGGTATTGCCACTTCCAGAACCTTGAGGTTTTTTGCCAACTCCGTGTTTATTCTTTGGCCGTTTTTTCTTTTTCTTGTCTTTTTTCTTTTTCTTTGGCGGTTCATTTTCTGGTGCAAGGTTGCGAACAATAGGTGCATCGATAATAGCGCTTATGCTTTCTAGCAGATCTTTTGGGGCATTTTCTCGTGGAATTGATTTGCCAATTAATTTTTCAATCCCTCTTAGGAATTTTCTCTCGGAGCCATCGCAAAGAGAAATGGCAATTCCGCCTTTACCGGCTCTTGCGGTGCGCCCAATACGGTGGACATAGGTTTCCGCAATATTGGGTATTTCAAAGTTGATGACGTGGCTTATATCATCAATATCAATTCCCCGCGCGGCAATATCGGTTGCTACCAGTACGTTTAATTGCGCATTTTTAAATGCGTCTAAAGTTCTCACACGCTGGCTTTGGCTCTTATTACCGTGAATGGCTGCGGCTTTGATACCTACCTTTTCTAAATTTTGTACGACTTTGTTAGCACCATGCTTGGTACGGGTGAACACAATCGCCCTTTTGACATCTTGCCCGGCCAATAGTTTGGCCAGCAAGTTGCGTTTTTCTGGTTTCTCAGCAAAATATACAGATTGGGTAATACGCTCAATTGGCCGCGACTGTGGAGCCACAGATATTTCAAGTGGATTGTTCAAGAAATCACTAGCCAGTGAGCGAATTTGTTTTGGCATGGTTGCCGACAATAACAATGTTTGATGTTTTGGCGGTAATTTACCTAATATACGTCTAATCGCCGGCATAAACCCTAGATCCAACATTTGATCGGCTTCATCAAGCACCACAGTTTGTGTGCGATCAAGGCGAAACTTGCCAGAAGACATCAGGTCTTCTAGTCGTCCCGGTGTGGCTACTACTATTTCCACGCCGGCTGATAGAGCTTTGACCTGCGCACCCGGCCTGACACCACCAACAATTACCGTCACTGAATGATGAACATGGGTTCCATAAGCGTTGATACTCTCGGCGATCTGTGCGGCCAACTCACGAGTTGGCGCCAATATTAACGCACGGCATTTCTTGTGACCGGCTCCGCCAGGTAAACTCAAATGCTTATGCAATAATGGCAAAACGAAAGCTGCGGTTTTGCCGGTGCCAGTTTGAGCGATTCCGACCACATCGCGACCATCAAGCATTGCTGGTATCACCTGTTCCTGAATCGGAGTTGGCGAAGAATACCCTTGGTCTTCTATGGCGCGAAGCAATTCGCTATGCAGCGCAAGATCGGAAAATTTTGTCATGATGTTGTTCTTTTTAAGCGATGCAGCATGAATTGCTGATAAATTCGCAAGTATGAGCGGCCAATTCACATATAAACGCAACTTAGGCAACTAAAAACGCTCAAATCCTTACAACCTACAGGGACTGACGATTGGTCGCGTTGCTTTATGCCGAGCAGCAATTGGCTTTTGATGCGAGGTGCTGTAAACAAACGTCGAATGTGAGTAATGTAGATTCGACAGCAAAGGCAACATCCATATGGATAACCAAAAAACCCTAGAGCCAACGGTTCCAGAAGTGTCTGCTGATCGTAATTGGATACCAGTTTTGGCTGGATATTGGAAACCGGACATGGCTCGCAGCATCTGGGAAATTGTTATAAGCTTGGTACCATTTTTGGCATTTTGGGTAGCTTCGTGGGCAGCGTTGTCAGTAAGCTATTGGCTGACCTTAGCTCTTATCATTCCTACCGCCGGCTTTATGGTTCGGTTATTCCTGATCCAACATGATTGCGGACACGGAGCGTTTTTCAAGAAACGAACCATGAATGATTGGGTTGGGCGGGTTTTAGGTGTATTCTCACTTACGCCTTATTATGTTTGGCGACGATCCCATGCTTTACACCATGCTGGCTCGGGCAATCTTGAAAAACGCGGCATGGGCGATATTGATACGCTGACTTTGGTTGAGTACAAAAAGCTCTCACCAGCAGCACGTTTCGGATACCGTTTATATCGTCACCCTTTGGTATTGTTCGGTATTGGCCCTGCATATAATTTTTGGATCAGACAGCGCCTACCGCTTGGCTTTATGGGTTCTGGCTGGCGGTACTGGTTAAGTGCCATGGGAACTAATCTGGCGATATTGATTGTTGCCGGTACTGTTATCTACTTTGTCGGGTTCAAGGCCTTCTTATTGGTGCATCTTCCGGTGACTGTAATTGCCACATCTGCCGGGGTTTGGTTGTTTTATGTCCAGCACCAATTTGAAAACACTTCTTGGCGACACGATAAAGAATGGGACCTGCAAGAAGCAGCCCTAAAGGGTAGCTCGTATTATGATTTGCCGCCAATTTTAAGCTGGTTCACAGCCAATATCGGCATTCATCATGTTCATCACTTAAATGCCCGCATTCCGTATTATCGCCTGCCACAGGTATTGCGCGACCACCCGGAGTTAGCCGATATTCGTCGAATAAATTTAAAAGACAGCCTTAAGTGCGTGAATTTGAGCCTTTGGGACGAAGACAGCCAGAAAATGATCTCATTTGCAGAAACATAAAGCACAACTGCTAGCTTAGGTTACGGTTCTGTAACTAGCAACAAGTTGATTATTTGCTTTATTTGCTAGATACAACCAATTTGAAATAATCAGTTAGTTGTTATTGATAATGAAAAAACTACTTATTGCTGTTACTGGGTTTGTCGTTTTGGCAATTGTGGTTTGGGTTGTGTTCCTTCGCAATTCTTCGGCAGATGGCAGCAACCAATTCAAAATAGAAACCGCTCTTGTTGAAAGAGGCGATGTTGCCCGTATAGTTTCTGCATCCGGTTCAGTGCGAGCATTGACAACGGTCGAGGTAGGCTCGCAGGTTTCGGGGCAAATTCTTGAGCTAACAGCTGACTTTAACAGCGAGGTCACCAAGGGGCAGATCATTGCTCGTATTGATGCCCAGACATTTGAATCACGGGTCGCATCTGCCAAAGCCGAAGTAGAAAGCGCAAAAGCAAACATTGCAGTACAAAAAGCCCAGATCACCAGAGCAAAAGCCAATTTAGAAAAATTTGAAAAAGACTATGTTCGTCAAAACGCCCTTTACAAAGAAGACGCAATAGCGCTTTCATTGCTTGAAGATACTGAGCGGCAATTAGCGGTTGCGCAGTCAGAACTGGCGGTAACCAAGGCGCAATTACGCACTGGAGAAGCGGCTCTTACTCAACGGATTGCTTCGTTGCAAACCCAAAATGTAGATTTGCAACGAACTATAATTCGATCACCAATAACCGGCGTGGTTATTGAAAGAAATGTTGATGTTGGTCAAACCGTGGCCGCGTCCCTTTCAGCTCCGGTTCTGTTTCGAATAGCCCAAGACTTATCTGATATACGAATAGATGTTGCTGTGGTCGAAAGTGACATTGGCGGCATTGATGCAGGTGATCAGGTGACTTTCAAGGTTGATGCTTACCCGGATGATGAATTTACCGGAACGGTGGAACAAGTGCGCTTAGCCTCTCAGGAAATTCAAAATGTGGTTACCTACACAGTGGTGGTTTCAGCAGTAAATCGTAACGGTAAATTATTGCCGGGCATGACTGCCAATGTAGAAATTGTCACTGAAAACAGAAAAGGTGTTTTGCGAATTGCTGAAGCTGTTTCACGGTTTCGTCTTCCAGCTGATGGGCCTTTGGTAGTAGATAATAAAGCCGATGGGCAGCCTAGGCCGGGTGGCAATGGCCGGCGGGGGAACTTTGTCAGGCAAATGCTAAAAGGTCTTGATATTTCTAGCGAACGTTCGACTGAAATTGAAAAACTGATAACTAAAGAAATCACCGAAATTCGCCAATCGATGGGAGATATGGCACAATTTCGACGTTCGCAAATGCGCGAATTAATCAACGCCCGCATCAACCGAATATTGAAAAAGCAGCTAACCGCTGATGAATTCAAAACATACAAGAACAACCAACAGGCTAGATCAACGGTTCGGCGAATTACTGTGTACAAAGAAAACTCTGATGGGACTTTGCAAACGGCAAGCCTTGTGATTGGTTTGTCGGATGGTAGTTTTACCGAAATTGTTAGGGGAGCAAGTGAAGGCGATGAGTTTGTAATTCGATTGTTGAAAACCAATACGGATCGTAAATAATGATGGCAAACCTAACCATTGGCGAGCCGCTCATTAAATGTGTTGATGTTACCAAAACCTATATTATGGGTGAGCAACAAGTCCATGCCCTAAACAAGGTATCGGTAGACTTCATTGCCGGGGAAATGACAGCAATAATGGGGCCTTCGGGTTCTGGAAAGTCCACCTTGATGAATTTGCTTGGGGCGCTTGATACCCCTACTTCCGGCGATTTGTTTATTGAGGGGCGTAATTTGTCTAGCCTTGATGTTGATGAGTTGGCGGATTTGCGAAACAAGACCATCGGTTTTGTCTTTCAGCAATTCAACCTGTTGAATAGAGCCACGGCTCTAACCAATGTGAAGCTTCCATTGCGATATTCTAGAGAGCCTGTTGCGGATATAGACGCTAGAGCAATCGAGTGCTTGAGCATGGTTGGGTTGAGTGACCGCATGAACCATCGCCCAATGCAGCTTTCCGGTGGCCAGCAGCAAAGGGTTGCTATTGCACGTGCTTTGGCCACTCGCCCGGCAATTATTCTTGCTGACGAACCAACTGGGGCGTTAGACAGCCGTACTTCCATTGAGATCATGGAATTACTGGTGACCCTTAGCAAACAAGGCATTACGGTTATTTTGGTTACTCACGAAGAAGATGTGGCTGAATATGCTGCTCGCAAGATATACTTTCGTGATGGCGTTATTGTTGCTGATGACAGGAAAATGACATGAAGTTGAAACTGGCAATAAGTTCGGCAATCGAAGCGTTACTTGCAAATGTATTGCGTAGCTTTTTGACCATGCTTGGTATCATGATTGGCGTAGCATCGGTTATGGCAATGATGGCTATAAGCGAAGGCGCTGCCATACAGGTTGACCAGCAAATTTCCGCATTGGGCGCATCGAATTTAACTGTGCGACCCGGTGCCTCAAGGCGCGGAGGTAGACACTCGGGCGCGAATTCCGCACCACCATTTACCGACAAGCAAGTACAAATTTTGCAACAAGAACCCTATGTTACGGCTATTTCCGTCAGAAATAGTGGGGCGGTTACAGTGGTTTCCGGCTCTGACAATTGGGCGACGCAGCTTTATGGAACCAATGTCGGTTATTTCGAAACTCAAAGTTGGGGCGTAACGGCAGGAGAGATATTTACCCAAAGACAGATCAGCCAAAGCGCAGCAGTAGTAGTAATTGGCAAAACCGTAGCCGATACTTTGTTCGAAGGAACCAATCCGTTGGGGCAGGTGATCCGCGCCAAGAATGTTCCTCTTCGGGTTATTGGAGTGCTCGAAGAAAAGGGGCAATCCAGTTTTGGCGGTGATCGTGATGATATAGTTATTGTGCCGATCACCACTGCCAGAAATCGTATATTAGGCGCTCACAAAACCACCCCAAAACACGTTAGTTCCATCACGATTAGCATTGCTGACGGTTATATAATGGCCGATGTGCAAAACCAACTCGAAGACAGATTGCGCGAAATACGAAGAATTAAGCCTGGTTCCGCGGATAATTTTCGAGTTTTTAACATTGCTGATTTTGTTCGTGCCAGATCTAGCACTCAGGCAACAATGGGAGTGCTATTGGCCTTTACTGCTGCTGTCTCATTGATCGTTGGCGGGGTAGGGGTGATGAACATAATGTTGGTATCGGTAACCGAGCGCACACGGGAAATCGGCCTACGAATGGCTGTTGGCGCGCGAAAAGGCGATATTTTAGGACAGTTTTTGGCCGAAGCAATTTTACTTTGTCTGATAGGCGGTTTGATCGGCTCTGCCTTAGGCGTAGGAGCTGCCGAATTAGCTGCCAATGTCGGCGGCTTTCCTATTTCTATTTCACCGATGATTGCGGCTACTGCATTAAGTGCGGCCATTTTTATAGGTTTGTTCTTTGGGTATTTTCCGGCCAGAAGAGCAGCCCAACTTAATCCGATCGAGGCTTTAAGGCATGAGTAAAATCTCGTATATTTTATCGTTAGCCATTTGCGCTGTTTTATTGTTATCCGGTTGCGCAAGCGTGCAGTCTTTATCATTCAAATCTGGCAAATCCGGCAAATCCGAACCAATTATTCAGCCCATCGACATTACTACTCCAGATAAGTGGGTTGCCGATCCAGATGTTGATGGACAAATTGCTGATGATTGGGCGGCGGTGTTTAACGATCCTGTAATGCGCTCAATTATCGAAGAAGCCTTGCAAAACAACCCGTCGTTACGATCTAGTGCGCAAAATGTTGCCAGATCACAAGCAGCTTTAAGGCAGTCCCGATCCAGTTTCTTTCCACGCCTTGATATTTTCGGCACAGCAAATTCTGCAACTGCATTACAAAATCCAGAATTTAACGAACGGTATTCAGCCGGCTTAAACGCCAGTTGGGAAATTGATCTGTGGGGCAGAATTCGCTCAGGCGTTTCGGCTTCTGAATTTAATTTGGCAGCATCGAAAGCCTTTTATCGCAATGCAAGAGAAGCTCTGATTGCCCAGAGCGCACGGTCATATATTGCAATTATCGAAGCGAAAAAACAACTTGAGCTTAATGATGAAACTGTTGCGGCATTAACCGAGACATTGCGTATTGTAAGGCTGCGTCATAATCTTGGCTCTGCATCGCGTCGGGAAGTCGTTTTAGCAGAGTCCGATTTGGCCAACTCCCATGACCGACAAGAAACAGCCTCGGCCATTGTGCGTTCTACAGTGCGCTCGTTAGAGGTTTTATTGGGGAGATACCCAACTGTTTCATTAAAGCTGCCCAGCCACTTTCCGCAAATGGGGCAATCAATAACCATTGGCCAACCCGCCGACATTTTACGGCGGCGCCCAGATATATTGGCCGCCGAAAACAACCTTGCCAGTGCCTTTTCGGCTCTTAGTATTGAGAGAAGTTCGCGCTGGCCAAGGCTAACAATAAGTAGTGATCTGTCTTCTAGCGCACTCGATCCCAGTAACTTGTTTGATCCGGCAGCTTTGGCTTTTTCATTTGGTTTGCGCTTGGCCGATAATTTATTCGATGGTGGCTTGACCAAGGGCCGCATAGAGGCCGCAGAAGCAAACTCCCGTCAAGCAGTAGCCGATTATGGGCAAATCGTCTTGAACGCATTTTTAGAGGTTGAAAACCAAATTGATAATTTGGCGATATTGGATCGTCGCCATGAATTTATCAAGATATCAGCTTCGGCTGCCAGTGAAACCTTATATCTGGCGGAAATTCAATACAAAGAGGGGGCTATTGACCTGCTTGATGTTTTGATTTTTCGCCAACGAAGTTTTCAAGCAGACAGGAATTTACTGGTAATTGAGCGTTTGCGGTTTGAGGCTAAAATCAATCTATATTTGGCACTAGGTGGAGCCGGTCTGCAAAGTGAAATAGGCAAATAAACACCTTCAAAACCCATTATAAAAAACCTATTACCAGTTTTCTAGGTTTTCCCTGCGGATAAAATCCAAAAAGGCTCGGCAATAAAGGGGTTTTTGATATTACAAATTCCTTTGTATATTTCAACAAAACTCATGTTTCATTGGGTTTATCGTATATTTACCATGTCAAAGAGCCGTAGGTGGTTAAGTTATGACCACTTGCATGATCATTATAACAAGTGGGCAAAGTGCGAGCATTTTTGAAACTTATCCCCATGGTTCAAGGGTGAACAAGGGGTAATGAGTGCTAAACCTTTGCCAATTAAGCCTTAGTTTAAGGGTAGGCTTTGCCAATAATTGCTAATTAAGGGTTAGTCGTGAAGGGTCACGTAACCCTTATTCACCCCTCTTCTGTCTCGTGGTTAAATTGCTTCGTAATGACCTATGACGTGCGGCGAACGATCGCCCCAAATCTTAAAATGGGCGCGATCGCACCCAGTTAGTAATATTCTGCAAAATGGTACGCTTGTTTTATCTCATTGTGAAATATCAAAGCATAACGAGGCGGACTCCCTCTCCCGGCTCGGGAGAGGGCGGGGGTGAGGGGGCTTAAACAGTCGCAATTAAGAAACCTGGATCACCCGAATAAATCGGGCGATGACGGACGTGTTGAGGTTAAACATGCTTCGCTATTTGAGGACTCTTTGTTGCTGTTAATTTTTCTCACCACGGTCAATGATTTTTTGTTGTACTGCCCATACCAATTCTTGCTCGGCACGTTTATGAGCTTTTGATTTGATCTCGGTGCGTTCAAAAAAGTGCCCGTCTGGCCATGTTAAACCAACTTCCACTGCTTTGACTTTTAATTGAGCCATATTGAAAATATTATATGTGCTTCGTGACAAGTAAAGGTATGAAGGTTAACTTTGCCCTTGAAACGCAGATTTACCGCGCCATATAAGTATTGCCTAATATACATAATAGAGAGAAAACCCATGTCTTATTGTTTTTCGAAAACTGTTTCTTATCCGTGGATTGAAGCCTTGGATCGTACCAATGCTGCTTTGGCAAATAATGGCTTTGGGGTGTTATCGGTTATTGATGTGCAAGCGACGTTAAAGAAGAAAATTGATGTCGATATGCCTAAATACACTATTTTGGGTGCGTGTAATCCGGGCATGGCAAATAAGGCGATAGCCGCCGAGCCACGCATTGGCGTGATGTTGCCGTGTAATGTGATTTTACGCGAAGTCGATACTGGCATTGAAATAAGTGCGGTAGACCCAGAGGCCTCTATGCAGGCGGTTGGTAATGAAAGTCTTGGCCAAATTGCCGGTGAAGTAACGGATATGTTGCAAAAAGTAATTGCTGAGATTTAGTAAAACATTACCACCAGCTTCGAGTTATTAAACTCGAAGCTATACTCTATCGACCCAAAAAACTTTAGTCCCGTGCTTGCCCTTCGAGGCTGCTACGCAGCACCTCAGGGTGAGGACGGGATCAGCACCGGTTTTGGGTTAATTGATCATTGGATTTTCAGTGGCCGCCCAAAATTCAAAATGTTTTACTTGTTCGGGTGGGATGAAAAAACTTCGGTAGTGCCATCATTCTTGATCAGAAACACATCAAACGCCTGACTGCGACCTCCAAAGTCCATTCCTGGCGAGCCGAGTGGCATGCCCGGCACGCCAATACCAATAGCGTCGGGACGCTCTTTGAGTAGTCGGCGGATGTCGGCAGCTGGGACGTGGCCTTCGACAATATAGCCGTCAACATTAGCAGTATGGCACGAAATTATCTTTTCTGGCACGCCTTTATCTATTTTGTAACGCATGAGTGCTTCGTTAAGCATGTCATGGCCGCGGGCGGCAAAGCCATTTTTTTTGAGGTGCTCCATCCATGCCACACAGCAGCCGCAAGTACTGGTTTTCATCACCTGAACCGGGGTTTCCTGTGCTACGGCCTGTGCCGCCAGACCAAGCCCGAGAGCT
>JAKITZ010000075.1 GCA_021647805.1 Robiginitomaculum sp. | reverse complement strand
CGAATTTGGCTCCTTCTCCCCGCTGGGGAGAAGGTTGGGTTGAGAGGCCTTAAAGAATCGCAATTAAAAAAACTGGATCACCCAGGCAAGCCGTGTGATGACGGTAGGTGTGACGCCCCACTTTTGCCCCCTCCGTCCCTTCGGGGCACCTCCCCCGCAAGCGAGGGGAGGACAACATTCATTTTATCTTCCCTTAAACTCTAAAGTAACATTAGAGCCTATTTAGCTGCCATTATAATATTAGGGACTTGCCAACAGGCAAACGAGTTGATCGATGAAAATGTACGTTCATCACCATACCAAAGCCGATCATCACCGCCAACATTACCGTTCCACCATGAGATATAAGCGGTAAAGGAACCCCAACCACCGGCAATAAACCGGTGACCATTCCCACATTAACCAATACATATAATCCGAATGTAGCGGTGATGCCGCTAGCCAGCATTCTTCCAAAATTCGATCTACAGCGAATAGCGATATAAAACCCGACAATAATCACCATGAAGTACAAGCTCAACACCCCCATCGAGCCAAAAAAACCGAATTCTTCACCAACCATAGTAAAGATAAAATCAGTTTGTTTTTCCGGCAAGAAGTTCAAATTAGACTGACTTCCATTCAAGAAACCCTTGCCATCAACACCACCAGAGCCAAGAGCAATTTTTGATTGCAAAATATGATAACCAGAACCCAGTGGATCATCTTCGGGGTTCAAAAAAGTGCTTATCCGTCGCCACTGATATTCTTTAAGCCCAAACCTCATAAATAATGGCAGGCCAATTGCCAGCGCTACGCAACCAGCAAGAATTATTCGCCAATTCAAACCGGCCAGAAAAATCATCGAAACACCAATCGCACCAACTAAAATAGCAGTGCCAAGATCTGGTTGTTTCAAAACCAGGAACAATGGCAGCGCAACCATAGTAAACGGCACCAACAAATCTCGAAATTTCTTTAACTCCCCCGACGTGTGCAAATATCGCGATAAACCTAAAACCAATGCCAACTTCATCATTTCCGAAGGCTGCAACCTTATCGGCCCAATATCCAGCCACCGCTGCGCACCCATCGCCGTAACACCAAAAAACTCGACCCCAAGCAGTAGAACCAGCGCCATTGCATAAATCGGATAGGCCAGAACCATCCACACCCGTATATCAACCAGAGCCAAAACCAACATCAACAATAAAGCAAACGCAAAACGAACAATATGGCGAGACGAATATGGCTCAAAACTACCGCCACTAGCTGAATACAACATCAACATTCCCACAAACGCCAAAGCAATAAGTAACACCACCAACAACCAATTTATGCGGGCAATTTTATCACCTATGGAAAGAGTAACTTCAGGACGGGCAACTCTAAGAAAACTCATAACAGCTCACCTTCTTTGTCTGCTGAATTCGCCAAGGAGTTCCTTTGTTCAAGCGCATATTTCAATATTTTCTTTGCTCGTGGGGCTGCTTGCGCTGAACCACTACCACCGTGTTCAATAATTACAGAAATTGCAAATTCCGGATCATCTAAAGGCGCGTATCCAACAAACAAAGCATGATCCCGTAACTTCCAAGGCAGGTCTTCATTCTTACGTACCTTATCATCGCGCTCTTCCTGAGTGATCCTGCGCACCTGCCCGGTTCCGGTTTTACCAGCCCAAAGAGTATTATTTCCATCTATTCCCTTCGGCGTATACGCAGTTCCCCATGGTTTGTTCACCACACTGTCCATACCGTTTCTAGCAATGGCCAATGCTCTATCGGAAAAGCCAAGCTTATTTTGCGTGGTCCCTTGACCCAAGCTTTGATATTGCAAAGTAGGATTGACGTTCTTACCAGTGGCAATTCTGGCGGTCATAACGGCTAATTGTATTGGTGTGGCGGCCAAATACCCTTGCCCAATACCTGCAATAAGTGTTTCGCCTTGCGCCCAAGGCAAATCAAATCTGGCTCGCTTCCACGCCTGACTTGGTACTAACCCAGAAGAGCCGCCGCCAAGGTCTAAATCGAAATTTGTACCAAACCCAAATTTCAACGCCGCCTTGTGTATCCGGTCAATTCCTAGACGTTTGGCTAGTTCATAAAAATATATATCGCAACTAACACCAATAGCCGAATTAAGATCTATCAATCCGTGGCCACGCCGCTTCCAACAATGAAAAACACGATCCCCCAGCTCTACCTTACCGGTACAGCGAATACGCTCTTTTGGATCAACCAACCCAGCATCAAATGCGGCCATAGCCACCACCATCTTAAAGCAAGAAGCCGGCGGATAACTACCACCAATGGCTTTGTTGAATAATGGCTTAAACTCATCGACCAAAAGCGCGTTATAATCTTCGGTTGAAATACCCTTGGCAAATTTGTTCGGGTCAAACGAAGGTGTTGAAACCAGCGCGTTTACCTCTCCGGTTTTTACATCAAGAACGCATACTGCGCCACTGGTACCATCAAGGGCTTGCATGGCAATATTTTGCAAGTTGCGATCCAAAGACAACTGAATTGTTTTTCCAGTACTTGCACTGGTTCTGATATCAGGTAATTCTCGAATGACCCGTCCCAATGCATTGACTTCATATTTCAATGCTCCGGGTTTTCCGCGTAGCTCAAGGTCAAAGTTTCTTTCAACACCTGTACGGCCAACTCTAAAGCCGGGGTGTCGCAATAAGGGTTGGTTATCTACCAATTTCTCTGACGATACCCGTCCTACATATCCAATTATATGCGCTTGCGCCGCACCTAAAGGATAATTCCTGACCTCGCCGACCTCTGGCATGATCCCGGGCAGGTCTGGCAACCACATATTTATTTGGGCGAATGTATTCCAATCCATGTTTTCAACAACTCTTATTGGTGAAAATGAATCACGGCTGGCAAAGTCTTTACGTATCTGCGCTTGGCGACGATTTGATAATTCAAAAAACCCTGACAACCTAGATAATAAAGCATCGAGATCACGCACCTGATAGGGCATCAACAATAAACGGAAATTATCAGAATTAGATGCAAAAACCCGACCTTGCCGATCAACAATCTTTCCGCGACTAGGAACTAATAGCCGGTAATTAAACTGGTTTTCCTCGGCTAAACCTTGATACTTATCAGAATCCAGTATTTGCAATTTATACAAACGTGCCGAAAGTCCTGTGAACCCTAAAAGACCAAAACCACCAAAGATCAATGCTCGTTTGGTAAATCTGCTACTATATTCATCATCATGATTATACATTAGCTCAATCGCCCGTGATGGAAATCGTATAATCGCCTAGATTGCTGGGTAGATCGCAACAAGCTACCATAGAGTTTACCGGCTAAAGGATAGACAAAAAACGTCGAAGCCCCTTGCGCCAGCAAATGCACCCAATCCACTTTCCATCCCGAAGATATAATGCCGGCAATAGCTGCAGCAAAAACAGTTAAAATAACCATCAAGCCAAACCCTGCCCACAGCATGCCACCACCTCTGCCTGAAAACGCATCGCTTTGCGTAGTCATTACCGCATAGGAAAACAGATAGGTAAATGCCCATAACCCTAACGCCCCTCCAGTAAGCAAATCCTGGGTTATCCCAATACCAAACACCACAATCGGTGGCATCATTTTTGGACGTGCCATTGCCCAGAAAAATATTGCCATCAAAGGAAATAACGGCATGGGAATATACAGTTGAAAAAACCTTATCGGAGCAACATAAATCAATAATCCAGCCAGTGAGACCAAGGTAGGAACACCTATCCAAGCGATAAGACCCACCCGCGCAGCAACTGATGACAACCGGGTTATTCCTGTACTCATTGCGCCACATCACCAAGTTCAGCATCGAGAAGATTATCTTCAACAATTTCCTGTTCAGGAGTAATGACAGGTGGCCGACTTAACACTTGAACAAAGTCAACTATGGCTAAATTCGCATACAGTTTCACCTGAAACTTACCGCCCTCGCGCTTTGGCGCAATAACCTCTCCCACCAATAATCCAGATGGCAGCACCCCATCATCACCCGAAGTGCTTATTTTTGTGCCAATTTCAGGTACAAAGCCTTCACCAATATAGGTAAGTTCAGGAAACCGTGTATTATTACCGGATATAATTGCTCTGGAAACTGCACCTTCAAAAGTAACAGGAACCCTAGAATTCAAATCATTCAAGAATAGTACTCTGGAAGAATTCCTGCCTACGGTGACAATCCGCCCGATCACACCTTGCGGATTAACTACAGCTTGGCCAACGACTATACCTTTAATTCTGCCAACCCGTAACAGGCCAGAACGAACAAACGGGCCTCTGGCTTCGGCAATGATCCGCGCGGATACTACATTGATATCAGTTTCGCCTTGCATGTTGAGCAATTCTTCGTAACTCAGGATTTTACCCTGCAAAGCGTTTGACAAAGTTTCCCATTGTCGTAAGTTGCGGTTTTCTTTTTCCAGCTCGCGAAGCCTAGCTGCGGAATTCCAATATGAAGAAAACCATTTCCCGACGTTTTGCACACCAGAAAGCGGCATATCAATCACCTGCATTGCCGGAGAGGCCACTTCATCAGCGATCTGACGAATACCTTCAAAAGCAATTTCATCACCAGAGCGATTATTAACGGCCAACATGACAACTGAAATCAAGATCAGGAAAACCAAAGAGGCTCGCGTCCAGAAGCCGCGCAACCATGCAAATGGATTTGTTGAACGTCGTATCGCCATTTAGGTAAGGCTGCTCCTTAAATATATGCTTTCAGCTTTAGGGCCCGCACAAAATTACTCCCGTCTTGACACTTTCATAATTGTCCACAGACCCTAGATTACCGATAGCTTGCCTTTGGCTATATGCAAGTTTTCAAGGGTAGCACCGGAACCAAGCACAACGCATGATAATGGCTCATCAGCTACCATAACCGGCAGACCAGTACGAATTCTAAGCTCGGCATCAAGGTTACGCAATAATGCACCACCACCGGTAAGCATAATACCTTTGTCAACAATATCTGCGGCCAGCTCAGGCGGTGTTGATTCAAGTGCGACCTTGACCGCATCAACGATTTGCTCAACCGGTTCAGATAACGCCTCAGCTATCATGGCCTCAGTTATCCGCACTTCTCTTGGCACACCAGCCATCAAATCACGGCCTTTGATACTCATCGACAGGCCATCGCCTGATTTTGGTGCAGCGGCAGTCCCAATTTCTTTCTTGATGTTTTCGGCACTGGTCTCACCAATCAACATATTGGTTGTGCGCCGTACATAATTGATGATTGCTTCATCCATTTTGTCACCACCAACCCGAACCGATCGCGAATAAACTATACCGCCAAGGGATAACACCGCCACTTCGGTAGTGCCGCCACCAATATCAACCACCATCGAACCGGTAGGATCATTTAACGGCAGTCCAGCACCAAGCGCCGCAGCCATTGGCTCCTCAATAAGAAACGCCCGCCTAGCTCCTGCCGCCAAAGCACTGTCATGAATGGCTCTTCGTTCAACCTGGGTTGCGCCAGAAGGCACACATATTACCACTTGTGGTGAAGCGAAAAGCCTAGAGTTTTGGGCTTTTTTGATAAAGTGCTTGATCATTTCCTCGGCAGTTTGAAAATCGGCAATAACCCCGTCTTTCATTGGCCGAATTACTTCCATTTGTGTTGGAGTACGCCCCAACATCCGCTTGGCATCGGCACCAATCGCCTTGACCTCTTTTTGACCATTTACGATCTCATACGCAACTACAGACGGCTCGTTTAAAACCACGCCACGCCCCTTTACAAACACCAGTGTATTTGCTGTGCCAAGGTCAATAGCCATGTCCGAAGACATCATACCGAAAATTCGTGAAAAAATAGACAGGGGACATTCCTTTTTTAAGTCAAACTGGCAATACGCCATTAAATTAAACAATATTTATAGTATTTTGCGGTGGATTGCCTTGCGGATCAAGAGTTAATCCACAACTTTCCTCACCTTAGACTATTTCCTTTAGATTTCCAAGCTCTACCTACCATCCAGATAACCAACACAATTACCGCCGCCAAAGCAAAAAACATCATGACCAAAGATATGCTTTGTTGGCGGGAAAATGAAAACAAACCTTGGCCAACAAACGCTATAGCTATTATTTTTGGTACTATGCCAATCGCTGTACCAACAACAAATTGAATAAATTTTGCCCGCGATACTCCCAACGCCAAATTAACAAATATAAACGGCCCCGAAGGAACCACCCTAACTAGAAGCGATGACCAAAATCCATTTTTGCTAACAAATTCAACTATTTTATTGATATTATCTCCGCCAAAACGCTGTAAAGGCTCAGCGCCAGTTAACCTGCCAAGCCAAAAATGTAAGCTGGCAGAAACCATGGTTCCAGCCCAAGAAAACACGCTTCCGTCCACAGAACCAAATGCAAAAACACAAGCAGCAATCAATACAAATTGCGGCACGGCAAGCATTCCCATTATGACAAAAATAGCAATTACAGTAGGCAAACCAAAGGAACTATCTCTTATTCCCACGAGTGATTTTTCTATTGCCTGCGCGTCCGGAGCAAAACCGCTCAACAGCAAATACAGCAAGCCCGCCAGTAAACTTAACAATACGACTAACCGCAATCGACTAAGCCATAAGCTCATATTTGCTTTTGGGATTTGCGGTTCAGACGGCTTCATGTATCAGTTCCAGACTGCAAAGGGTCAACAAAATGCCAATTATTAGCCCGGCCACGCGCCCAAGTCATTTGCCTTTTGGCATATCTTCTAGAATCACGTTTGGCCAGATCACAGGCCCCAATCAGTGAAATATCTCCGTCCAAATATCTACTAAGCGCTATAAATCCAATAGCCTTATGCAAAGCAGTTGATTGATCCTCTGATTTGCTTTTGAAGGCTTTCACCTCGTCCAATGCACCATTTTGCATCATTGCATCAAACCGGTGGTTGATCCTCTCGTATAGAACCTCACGCTCTGGCAGTAATACCGTTCCTTGCCATTCATTCGCCGACAATATTGGAGAAGTTGTTTGTTGAAATGAAGTCAGGGTTTTGCCGGTTTCCTCAAAAACACTTAAGGCCCTAAGCAGTCTTTGCCGATCAGATACATGGATTTTACCTGCGGCAATGGGATCAACTAATTTAAGTTTGCCATGCCCTGCAGTTAAGCCAGTTTCCTCAATCATTTGGGTAATTTCTAAAATCGTTTTTGCACTAATTTGCGGAATTTTTGCCAAACCCTTAGTCAAAGCCTCAAAATATAACCCGGTGCCGCCAACTAATATCGGTTGGTTTCCTCGTGCAGTTATTTCGTTGATCAACTTTATCGCTTGCTCGAGCCATTTGCCCACCGACCAGCGTTCACTTGGATCAACAGTGCCAAACAAATGATGTGCAATACCGGCTCGCTCAGAAATAGTTGGTAATGCGGTTAATATTGGCAATCCTGAATAGATTTGCATTGAATCCGCATTGATGATTTCCCCGCAGAATTGTTTTGCCAACTCAACGGCAAAACTAGTCTTTCCACTTGCCGTCGGGCCATAAACCAGCAAAATAGGATTGTCATCAGAACTTAAAATGGAACCACTCCGCAATATGGCACAGACATTAATCATAGTTAGCAAACCAAGACACGAAGATTTGCAAACGGCTAAAAATTTATTGCAGGCTAATGGCTTTATTTTCAATTCGCAATTGCTCAAAGACCAAGTAATACAATTTACCGGCAATTCCAGCCATAACCAAATAACAGCTATCTTGCAAAACCTCAAAATTGATTGGTGCCTGCATCAAGCATTACCGCAAATAGCAGATGTTCTGGTTTGTGATATGGACAGCACAATCATCGGACAAGAATGCATTGATGAATTAGCTGATTTGGCCGGTGTCGGCGAACAAGTAAAAGCAATCACCGAAGCGGCAATGCACGGAGATTTAGAGTTCTCCCACTCTTTAGGCAAGCGGGTAGAACAATTAGCCGGGCACAGCAAAGACATCCTAGATGAATGCTGGAACAACAGGATCACTATAAATCCGGGCGCAAAGACCCTGATCACCACCATGAACAGGCTTGGTGCCAAAACAGCCTTGGTCTCCGGCGGGTTTACATGGTTTGCCAAGCTGGTTGCACGAAAAGTCGGGTTTTGCGAATATCATGCCAATGAATTGGAGTTTCGCGACCACAAATTCACCGGCAAAGTTATCGGTGAGGTAATTGATGGTATAGCAAAACAAAACCATTTATCGCGACTGGCAAAGGGTAACAAAATAACTTGTGCTATTGGCGACGGAGCCAATGATCTGGCTATGATCAAGGGTGCAGACATTGCTATTGCCTATCGAGCCAAACCAATATTAGAGAAATCTGCCAACGGAATTATCCGTCATACCGACCTTAAAACAGCGTTGTTATTTCAAGGAATATTGCCTAAAAATTGGACCATTGTAGACGAATAATTAAGGACGAATTGCCAAGCGTAAAGCCTCGCCACGGCGATTGACCAACACCAAAACCGGTCTTTTCGATTCAGCCATAGCGGCCTTGGCTCGAACTTTTGCCTCGTCAACAGTAGTAACATCTGTCCAAGCAATTTGCTCTATCACATCACCAACATGAATTTTACTGGCAGCATCAGATCCTTCACGTACAGATAACACCACTAATCCTTTCACCGAAGAGCGAATTGAATACTTTCTACGTAATTGTGCAGTTGGAACTACCAATTCCATATCCAAAACCATTTCCGTTCCACCAGATTCATTTTCATAAACGCCAGTATCAAGGGCAAAATTATCTTGCTTTAACAGATCAACATTGACCTTAATTGTCTTTGACTTGCCCTCGCGAATTAGCAATACGTCACCAGCGCTGCCCGGTTTGGCTTTGGCCGCCAATGCTGTCAAAACCCGCGAATTCTCTACCGGTTTACCAGCAAATTCAATGATCAAATCACCAGTCTTTATACCGGCTTTTTCGGCGGGGCCATCAACAGTAACACTAAACACCAATGCCCCCGAAGCTATCCCAAGGCCATAACTTTGCGCAACGGCTTTGCTAACTGATTGCACGCTTACTCCGATCCAGCCACGCTCAATGAACCCATAGGTCAGTAATTGTTCTACAATTTCCGAGACAAGGTTTGAAGGAATGGAAAAAGCAACCCCGACCGAGCCGCCTGATGGTGATAAAATAGCAGAATTCACCCCGATCACATCACCAGCCATATTAAACAATGGCCCGCCGGAATTACCACGATTTATCGCGGCATCAGTTTGGATAAATTGATCATAATTACCAGAAGAAATATCGCGGTTTTGCGCTGAGATAATTCCAGCAGACACCGAGCCACCCAATCCAAACGGATTACCGATTGCCAACACCCATTCACCGGTCAGTGCTTCATCGGAATTACCCAAAGATACAAATGGCAAATCCTGCTCCGGAAATACTCGCAAAACCGCCAGATCCGTTGCCGGATCGCGCCCAACAATATTGGCGGTTAAAACCGTACCGTCCGTAAACGTCACCTCGACAGTATCGGCATCTTCAATCACATGGTTATTAGTGATAATTATGCCTTTCGGGTCAATTACAAACCCTGAACCCATTGAGCTGGCCGTACGGTTTTCCGATCCGAAATAATCATTGAATTTTTCTATTGCCGAGCCTTCAGGGAAACGCGGCATTTCTCCTTTTATCACCTGGCTGGTAGATATATTTACCACCGCCGGTGAAAGTCGCTTGGTAAGCTCGGCAAAGCCATCGGGTGCCGGGTGTCCGTAAACCACAGCGGGCACCATTAAAATCATAAAAACAATGACTATCAGACGACTAAAGTTCATAAAAAACACCTTGGTAAATTAAGCCACACCCATAACGAAGACTAGAGCCTTTCCGAAAAAGTGTGAAGCAGTTTTTGGTTAAGTTGATGGATCCAGAAGAT
>JAKITZ010000074.1 GCA_021647805.1 Robiginitomaculum sp. | reverse complement strand
CTCGTATTGCTTATCAATGAAAAAAAGCCCCACGATTGTGAGGCCTTGTATTTTTCTATATGACTATATCGGTTTGAAGCTGCAAGCGTCAAGTAGCGGGGATAGACAATATTAAGGGGAGAACAAAATAATTACAGTGAGTAGATAAGTTGTCATGAGTAGAGATGGAGATATTCGCCGCTGGAAAGGCAAAGCTGAGGCCAAAGGTGATAAACGCCGTAAATTAACTCGCCGGGTTAAAACTTCGCGTGGTCGCAAAATATCCTCGGTTCGTTGGTTACAAAGACAGTTGAACGATGTTTATGTTCAGCGGGCGCAAGAAGAAGGTTATCGCGGACGGGCCGCTTATAAGTTGATCGAGCTTGATGACCGGTTTTCACTCATTCGCAAAAATAAACGTGTGGTTGATTTAGGTGCTGCGCCTGGTGGCTGGTCACAAGTGGCAGTACAACGTGGTGCCGGGCAGGTGGTTAGCATTGACCTATTACCGATGGAGCTGATTGACGATGTAAAGTTTTTAGAAATGGATTTTACTGCTCCAGAAGCGGCAAATGCGGTGATTGATTTACTTCAAGGGCCGCCTGATCTGGTAATGTCAGATATGGCGTCAAACACAACCGGCCATCCGGCAACAGATCATTTACGGATTGTTGCCTTGGTAGAGTTGGCTGCTGAGTTTGCTATTGCCACTCTTGCACCGGGGGGAAATTTTGTTGCCAAGGTTTTCCAAGGTGGCTCCGAGGGCGAATTGTTAAAGACCCTAAAGGCAAATTTCATCACAGTTCGGCATTTTAAGCCTGATGCTAGCCGTACAGAAAGTGCTGAGACTTATGTAATAGCTAAAACATTCAAAGGCAGAAAATAGGTTAAAGCCCTATAGACGGTGTCCCGGCGGTAAAGGCGGTGACTCGCGCAATAACACAATTGAAATTCTTCGGTTTCCGGCCATATACGGATCATCAGGGTAGAGCGGCTCAGAGCCAGCCTTGCCAATTACTGAAAATACTCGATTAGCGGGTACGCCATTTTGACGGATAATGCTACGTGCGGCATTGGCTCTGCCAAATGACAAATCCCAATTTCCACCATCGGCACCCTGTAACGGGGCGCTGTCTGTGTGGCCGGAAATTGTAATCCGGTTGGGCAAACGATCGATGATGGTAGCTACCGCTCGCAATAAGGCCACTGTTCGCGGTTTTGGCATGGTTGAGCCGGGCTGGAACATTGATAAGCCTTCTTGATCAACGATCTGGATACGCAAGCCTTCGGGGGTTTGATCAATGATCAATGATTTAGACAATTCGGCAAGTTCCGGCATGTCTTTCATTGCTTGTCGTAAAGATTCTGCGGCGCTTTGAAAGGCCATTTCTTCTCGTCTTGATAATGCTTCGTCCAAAGCAGACTCGGATATAGTTTGTTCAGAGCTTTCCTTATCATCATCGGAAGAGCTTTTGGATGGATCGGTATAAGTCGTAGGTTCTGGCTTGGTACTGCGCCGGCCATCGGCACCAGAGGATTTTGCGCCATCCTTGCCAAGTGATGTGCCGCCCAAAATTCCACCTGCGCCACTTTTTGATTCTGAAACACTAGCCGGAGCAAAATAATCAGCAACCCCGCTTTTTTGTTCCGGCGAAGTCATATTGATCAGCCACATCAGCAAAAAGAACGCCATCATTGCCGTAACAAAATCGGCATAAGCAACTTTCCATGCTCCGCCATGATGGCCGCCGCCAGTTACTTTTATTACTTTTTTTATGACAATTGGCTGATCACCAGTCATGGTTTTACCTAACTATTGCACGAGATGAACTGGCAAATATAAAGTAAGCTGGTTAATCGATGGTTTAGAGTTTCGAGCCTAGGGCTTTTTATTGATTTGTAGTTTTGGAGCATCGCCCAATATGCGAATATCTTGTCTTGGAAATGGAATTTCAATATTGTTATCGCGTAAAGCATCCCAGACTAAAAACAAAATATCTGATGAAAACTTGTTTGGCCCGTCATCAATTCCAGATACCCAAAACTCTAACCCAAAATCAATACCACTATTGCCAAACCCGCGTAATTCACAATCCGGCTCTTCGGGAGATGTTAGCACTGCCGGGTGTTTTAATACTGCGGCGACGATCAATGGCGGAACTATATGCGGATCAGTGTCATAGGAGACCGAAAACTCGACTTCGTAACGCTGGCATGGGTCTTCGTGCGTCCAGTTGATGAATTGTTCGGTAATAAAGGTGGCGTTGGGGATCATTATATCTTTACCGTCATAAGTCTCGATAATTGACGAGCGCATATTGATGGCTTTTAAGGTGCCGGAACGACCGTTATCCAATTCAATATGATCACCAATACTCATCGAGCGCTCAAACAATAAAATCATGCCTGATATGAAATTAGAAGCAATTTGTTGTAAGCCGAAACCAACGCCGATACCAACTGCGCCGCCAAGTATAGCCAATGAAGCCAACGGTATTCCAATTACCTGCATTAGCAGAATAGCCAAAGCGGTAAACAGGGCGATTTGAAACAGTTTGACGAATAATTCTTTGACCTGAATGTCCATTGTGTCGTGTTGGCGAATGGCTTTTTGTCCGGCAGTGTTAGAATGACGACCAATCCAGAATAATACTGCTGCGGCAACTAGGCCTTTTAATATGGTAAATAGTGAAAATCTGGCATCGCCGATCGGTATAGCTATGGTTTCCATCCAGTTAACGGTAACATCAAGCCAACCAAAAACTTGTAAAATTGCAAATGGAATACCAACCCAAAGACCTAAATTGCGGATCAGGGAGTTGGAAATAAACTTATTTATAGCATTAAAAAGCACGTTGATAACAGCAATGCCTTGGGCAATTCGCACCAACCAGCTCTCGCCCAGTGTGGCCTCTAATGCTTGCACCATCACTGCCATAGCTGTGACAATCAATATTGGCCGCAATAAACCTGAAGCGGCAAATAGTGCTTTTTGTAGCGAGAGGAATTTTCCAGAGGTTGGCGATTTCTTCAAGAACGAGGTTCGGTTACGAATAATTCTGGCCAGAAAAACCCCGATGGCGATTGCAATAATAATCGCCCCGATTTGGGCATAAAACTGCGGTGACATAGCCCATTCAACGAGCTTTTGTAGTAAGCTTAGAGCATGCTGGCGAATGGTCTCAATAATATCTTTATTCATTGCTTTTTCCTAAAATTCGCCAAGGTCGGTATTGAATGCGCGATAGCAAACTTATACATGAGCAAATCGCATCATGAATGAAGCGGTAAGATTTTCAAGATTTTTCGAAATTTAATATACAGGGCATTCCGTGAGTGACGAAACTATCAAGGGTATATAGTCGGGTTCGAAGCATAGTTAAGCAAAAGCTTCTATCCCGGACTTGTCCTTCATAGCTACTACGCAGCACCTTAAGGTGAGGGGGAGAGGGAGTCTTATTACCGCGAGACAGAAGAAGAGTGTTTCTCCTCCACCTTTATGGGGGAGGTGGCGACGAAGTCGACGGAGGGGTGAAATAGGCGACATGAAAACGGTTTCTGACTTTTCCGGCATCAGTTCTCGCATCAAATGCAAGGCTGGACACCGGATCAAGTCTGGTGTGACGACGGTTTTGGTGCTTCGCCGCGAGACAGCTCCAGCCCTTTTCTGCTGGCAAGCGCGATCTTGCTTTTAGAATTTTGGGGCGATCGTTCGCTGCACGTCGTAGGTGTGAACCTTTAGTGTTCGCAATCTTTTACCGTAAAACCGGTTCCCTCTTTTATTGAAGATTGCTCCAGCTCACATTTGACCGCGAGACAAAACAAGGGTGCAAACAAGGGGGTACGTCCGCACTACTGAATAACCCTTAAATAGCCATCATTGGCAAAGGCGTTACTTCGAGTAAGGGTTAATTGGCAAACATTACACCCTCATTACCCCTTAGCTACCCTTGGACAACGGGGATAAGTTCCAACCATGCTCGACATTTGCTCATTTGCTATAATGGTGTTGCAGATGGTTGTAACTGGCCAGTTCGCGGCTCTTTGATATGGTAAATATACGAGAAATCCAATGAAACGTGGATTTTGGTGAAGCGCTATTTTAGTAATGCGTGAAAATAACATTATTTCCTTCTACGCCCTTTTAAGACTAATCCGCTGAAGAAAACCTTAAAAATACCAATAGGTTTTATTTTATGGTCTTTCTGGATAAGAAAATTGTAAAACTTGTTACTAAAATCCAGCTTTAACTTGCAAGCGTAGTGGCGGCTCTGATAAAACTATTCAAATACCGCAAAAAGAAAAAGAGCCTGTCTTGCATTTCGAGTTAAACGAACAACAAATGATGATCCGCGATATGGCGGGGCAATTTGCTATTAAACAATTAGCACCAAATGCTGCCAAATGGGACGCTGAAAAAATATTTCCAATTGATGTTTTGAGGCAGGCAGCAGAACTCGGCTTTGCCGGTATTTATGTTGGCGAGGAATTTGGCGGTTCTGATCTGTCACGATTGGAAGCTGCGCTAATATTCGAGCAATTAAGCCGTGGTTGCGTTGCCACTGCTGCGTTTTTGTCGATCCATAATATGGCTTCATGGATGATAGATACTTATGGCAATCAACAGCAAAAAGCCAAATTTCTGCCCGACTTGATGTCTATGCAAACTATTGCCAGTTATTGTTTGACCGAGCCGGGATCTGGCTCTGATGCTGCTAGTCTCTCCACCAAAGCAATACGTGATGGTGACGATTATGTTTTGAATGGCACAAAGGCGTTTATCTCCGGAGCCGGGGTCTCGCACTTGTATTTGATCATGGCGCGAACTGGCGAAGCCGGGGCAAAGGGCATTTCGACATTCATTGTGCCAAAAGATGCAACTGGTTTGTCGTTCGGAGCTAATGAGCACAAAATGGGTTGGAATGCCCAGCCAACCGCTGCGGTGATCCTTGAAGACTGTCGGGTGTCGGCGGAAAATCGTTTGGGCGAGGAGGGCGATGGATTTGCCATTGCTATGTCCGGTCTTGATGGTGGGCGAGTTAATATCGGTTGTTGTTCATTAGGCGGTGCAAGTTTTGCTTATGATCTGGCTCGCGAATACACCGCCAGCCGAACCCAGTTTGGAAAACCGATATCAGCTTTTCAGGCCAGTCAATTCAAACTGGCAGATATGGCAACCGAATTAGAAGCTTCCAGAATGATGCTATATCGTGCAGCGGCGGCTATTGATGCCAAGGATCCAAGAAAAACCTCATTGGCTGCTATGGCCAAGCGCTTTGCTACTGATGCCGGCTTTCAGGTGGCTAATGATGCGCTGCAATTACATGGCGGCTATGGCTATTTGCGTGATTATCCTTTGGAAAGAATTGTCCGTGATTTGCGAGTGCATCAAATATTAGAAGGAACCAATGAAATAATGCGCGTTATTATTGCCAAGCAGGAGCTAAAAGCATGAGTGAAGAACCGGAAGTTTTAATTGAGGTTCGTGGACGTATCGGTGTTTTGACTCTGAACCGTCCCAAAGCATTGAATTCGTTGACCTTGAACATGATTAAGCTGATGACAGAAGCTTTGTTGAAATGGCGTGATGATGAGAAAATTGTTGCTATAGTGGTGCAGGGCGCTGGTGATCGGGCATTTTGTGCCGGTGGTGATATAAGACTATTGTATGAGAGCAAAGGCGGTGATCTGTCTTATGCCAGAGGCTTTTATAGCGAAGAATACCGCCTTAACACTCTGATCAAGGAATACCCAAAACCATATATCGCCATGATTGACGGCTTTGTCATGGGCGGCGGTGTTGGTATCTCTATTCACGGTGCAAGACGCATTGCTGGTAGCTCGACTGTTTTTGCTATGCCGGAAACCGGTATTGGCTTTTATCCTGATGTCGGGGGTAGTTATTTTCTACCGCGATTGTCTGGTAAAACCGGAATGTGGCTGGCGCTAACTGGCGCAAGGTTAAAGTCTGCCGATGTGATGTATACTGGTATTGCAACCGACTTTGCGCCAAGTGACCAACACCCGATGATCGTCAATCGCTTGGTCGATGACGCGCAAAATGCTGAACAGGTTGGCGAAATTATCGACAGCCTAACTGGTTTAACAGGAGATTCCGATCTGCAAAAGAGACAGGAATTGATTGATCAGGCCTTTGCCAAAACAAGCGTTACAGAAATGTTGGCAGCGTTGGAGCTGGACAATAGCGATTGGGCAAAAAAGCAACTAGAAATACTAGCCAAAAAATCGCCAACAGCATTAAAGATCACGGAGCGACAAATGATCGAAGGTGAGAATTTGGATTTTAGATCGGCAATGCAAATGGAATTAGGGATTAGTATGAAATTCATCGAAGATGTGGATTTCTACGAGGGCGTAAGGGCTTTATTGATTGATCGCGACAATATGCCGGTTTGGCAACCGGCGCATTTGTCTGATATTTCTGAAGACAAGGTGGCGCAATATTTCACACCGCTTAGTGGCCGTGAAGAGTTAACCTTCTTATAGCGAGAAAACAAATGTCAAAAATCAAAATAATTGCCTTTATCGGCTTAGGAAATATGGGCGGGCCAATGGCTGCCAATCTAGCCAAGGCTGGCTTTGATGTCCGGGCTTTTGATCTATCACCAGAAGCTATGCAGTTGGCTGTCAAAAATGGCTGTAAAGCTGCAGACAGCCTTGGTAGTGCGGTCTCAGTTGCTGATGCTGTGGTTACTATGTTGCCGGCAGGCTCGCACGTAAAGGCGGTCTATGTCGGTGAGGACGGTATTTTTGCACATGCCAAGGCCGGTGCGTTGTTTTGTGATTGCTCGACCATTGATGTGCCAAGCGCAAGAGAGGTGGCAGCAAGTGCTACTGACAAAGGTTTCTCGATGGTAGATAGTCCGGTTTCCGGCGGTGTTGCTGCTGCCGAGGCTGGAACGTTGGCGTTTATGGTCGGCGGTAGCGAAGAAGCTTTTGCCAGAGCCGAGCCGGTGCTGGAGTCAATGGCCAAGGCGGTGATCCATGCCGGTGATGCGGGAACCGGGCAGGCAGCAAAATATGTAATAACATGTTGTTGGGCATTTCAATGATCGGCACTTGTGAAGCGTTTGTACTGGCCGAAAAATTAGGGCTTGATCCGCAACGGTTCTTTGATATTGCCTCCAAGGCCTCAGGGCAGAACTGGTCATTGACTTCATATTGTCCGGTTCCAGGGCCGGTTCCTGCTGCTCCGTCCAATAGAGAATATGCTGCCGGGTTTGCGACTGCCATGATGTTAAAGGATTTGCGATTAGCCCAAGAGGCATCGCATAGTGCAGGGGCGGCAACTCCATTAGGGGCAGAGGCGCAGGCGCTATATGCAATGTTTGATAATTTAGGTGGACGGGAATTGGATTTTTCAGCAATAATTCAAATGCTACGAGGTGATTTTAAAAATATACTCAAAACACCGAACTAAACGGTATTTTGAGTATATTTTATCTTCTAGATCCATCAACTTAATCAAAAATCGGTTTTCACTTTTTGGGTCGATGGAATATAATTAGAAACAATTTGATCGTCTTAATCCGTTCTTAGCCATTTTCGATTACTCATAGCTAACGATAATAAAAACAATAACAATAATATACGGGGTGACATTATGGGCCTGGCGCAGAAGCAACCAGAACTCGCGAATAAAATCGACGAGTCCCTTACCAAAGAATATTTGAATACGTTGACATTGGTCGAGCGTTTGCATCGGCAGTTGCTTGATGTGGTCAAAAACGAGCTGGATCGTACCGGCTCTTCACAAGTGAACCCTGTGCAGGCTTTGTTGCTGTTCAACATTGGTGACGATCGTCTGACCGCAGGTGAATTACGCTCTCGTGGCCATTATCTTGGCTCGAACGTTTCATACAATTTGAAAAAGCTTGTGCAAGCTGATTATTTAAGTCACCAACGCTCGTCAACAGATAAACGTGCGGTGCATGTGTGTTTGACTGAAAAGGGTCAGCAAGTGCGTCAGGTAATTCAAGTGCTGTTTGATAGGCAATTACGCTCGTTGGAGCCTGTGGCTAATGTTGGTGTTAGTGAGCTTGAGAAGCTTAATGGCGCATTGTTGCGATTAGAGCGTTACTGGACTGACCATATTAGGTTTCAGCTTTAGAGCGTTTTCAGCAAAGTGGATCTGGTTTTGCGGCAAGAAAATGCGACAAAACAAAGGGTTAGGCATTATGTCTAAGGATGTTACAGCTAAAACTGCTTCTGAAGGTATGATTTTTGAATTTGTCATAGTCGGCGATAGTCAGAAAGTTAGCGCGATTGATATTGCTTCTGGTATTGAGGTAAGTATCATTTCGCCGCTAAATGCAGAAAGCTCTTATGTTCAAGAAATTGCCATGCGTAAATTAAATCGCCGTCTGCAAAGAGAAATCCAACCCACAAAGAATGATGGTATAATAACTTAAATTAGTTGTTCTTGGGGCTACGTTTTTTACCAAGTCCTGCTTTTTTGGCAAATTCAGAACGTCGTTTAGCGTAGTCAGGCGCAACCATTGGGTAATTAGCTGGTAAACCCCAACGTTGTCTGTATTCATCAGGAGATAATCCAAAACGTGTGCGTATATATCGCTTTAGCATTTTGAGTTTTGCGCCATCTTCAAGACATATAATATAATCTTCGGTGATTGAGTCTTTGATTGCAACAGCAGGAGATATGTTCGCATCTTGATTGCTTGAGGAAATGCTGGCTTGTAATAAGCTAGTATAAACCGATTGGATCAATTCTGGTAACATTTCGGTTGTTATATTATTTTTTGTGACGAAAGAAGATACTATATCTGTGGTAAAAGAAAGTATCCGTAAATCATCACTTTCTTTGTCATCTTTGGAATTCATTTGCGTACTCACACTTTATTGTTATTGCCTAAGCAAGTTTAGACTTTTTGTCTAATTAATCGAATACTATTACGATTCTTTACCAACAGCCAATAATTATCGGGAATATTTTTCTAAATTCAGTATATACAACTATAAAATGTATTAGTGTTAACTGTACTGTATTGACGCGCACTAATTCATTCGTATAATTTTTTGGTACTGCTGTATTTGAATTTTAGATATAAAAATGTTGCGCCATCGCCCGTAATGAGAGTAGGAACTTCTTGTTATACTCCATCGACATAAAAAGTGGTACCGGTTTTTGGTTAAGTTGATGGATCCAGAAGATAAAGTATACTCAAAATATGGTTTAACTTAAGTTTTGAGTATAATTAAATAAAATATTTATAGGATAGAAAATTGGCAGACGCAGATTTCTTTTTTAATAAGAGCTTAGAGGCTTTGGATCCGGATGTTGCAAGTAGTATAGCCAGAGAAGCTGATCGACAAAGTCAGCAAGTAGAGTTAATTGCCTCGGAGAATATTGTTTCAAAGGCGGTATTGCAGGCGCAAGGCACTTTATTGACCAACAAGTACGCCGAGGGGTATCCTGGGCGACGGTATTATGGTGGTTGTGAGTTTGTTGACGAGGTGGAAATTTTAGCAATTGAGCGAGCGAAACAGTTGTTTCAAGCAGGCTTTGCCAATGTTCAACCAAATTCTGGTAGTCAAGCTAATCAGTCGGTTTTTTTGGCATTGGTAAAGCCCGGACAAACAATTCTTGGTTTGTCTTTGGATGCTGGTGGTCATTTAACCCATGGTGCGCGGCCTAATATTTCAGGTAAATGGTTTAATGCCGAGCATTATGGTTTAGATGAAAATACACACCAAATTGATATGGACAAAGTGCGTGACAAGGCCAAGTCCGTGCAACCGTCTCTTATAATAGCTGGCGGTTCGGCCTATCCGCGGGCAATAGATTTTGCGGGCTTTAGGCAAATCGCCGACGAAGTTGGTGCGTATTTGATGGTAGATATGGCGCACATTGCCGGACTTGTCGCAGCCGGTGAACATAGCAATCCATTACCGTTTGCTGATGTGGTTACTACCACCACCCATAAAACATTGCGTGGGCCACGTGGAGGAATGGTGCTAACCAATAACCCTGACATAGCCAAGAAAATAAATTCTGCTGTTTTTCCCGGACTTCAAGGTGGGCCTTTAATGCAT
>JAKITZ010000073.1 GCA_021647805.1 Robiginitomaculum sp. | reverse complement strand
CTTGGCGCGCCCGTCAGCATCTACGCCGGTAGCAAACACCAGATCAGATGGCAATTTAGCACCACACCAACCAAGACCAAGACAAACCAGAACAAACAAGAAGAAGAACTGCTTGGCCAAAGGACGATAACGCATAGAGCGAACCTTGGAAGTATCCAGCCATGGCAGAGCAAACAACACACCGATGGCGCCAAACATTGCTATTACGCCCATCAACTTATCAGGAACAGCACGCAAAATTGCATAAAACGGCAAGTAATACCATTCAGGAACAATATGCGGCGGGGTAGAAAACGGATTAGCCGGAATATAATTGTCCGCATGCCCCATGCCGTCCGGCATAAAGAACAAGAACCATGAGAAAATCATCAAAAACACAACAATCGCAAATGCGTCTTTGACTGTGTAATAGGGATGAAAATCAAGGGTGTCAGCTTTGGTCTTGATAGAAATTCCGGTCGGGTTGTTATTGCTTGGAATATGCAAAGCCCAAACATGCAAAATCACCATACCAACAATTAAAAACGGCAATAGATAATGCAGTGAGAAAAACCGGTTCAAGGTCGGGCCGTCAACGGCAAATCCACCCCAAAGCCACTGGGTAACACTGGTACCTGCGGCTTCTGGCGGGATTGCACTAAACAAATTGGTAATAACGATAGCGCCCCAAATAGACATCTGCCCCCAAGGAAGCACATAACCCATAAAGCCAGCGGCCATCATCAACAGGTAGATCACCATGCCAACGATCCAGATCATCTCGCGCGGGTTTTTGGCCGAGCCATAATAAATTCCGCGGAACATGTGGATGTAAACTGCCAAAAACATCATTGATGCGCCAACTGCGTGCATTGGCTGTAACAACCAGCCAAAGTTCACATTACGGTTAATGTGCTGGATCGAATCAAACGCATGTTCAGGATGAGGAACATAATGCATGGCCAAAATTATGCCGGTAATTAACTGGCTAACCAGCATAACGGCTAAAATTGCGCCAAACGTCCACCAATAATTCAAATTACGGGGGCTTGGAAAAATTAAGGTGTCAACACCAAGCCGGATAATTGGCAAACGGGCATCTAGCCATTTCTCAATTCCGGTTGATGGATTATATCTTGATGGGCCACTCATGGTTAAGCCTCCGTTCCGATTTGCAATAATGTATCGCTCATATATCGATACGGCGGAATTTCCAGATTAGTTGGCGCGGGGCCTTTGCGGATCCGCCCGGAATTATCATAGTGCGAGCCATGACATGGGCAGAACCAACCACGATACTCGCCACCCTTTTCATCATTAGGGTCAAACAACGGCACACAGCCAAGGTGCGTACAAATACCGATAGTTACCAGATATTCCGGCTTCAACTTACCATCAGGGCCAGCAATAAGACGCTCATTATCGGTTTGCGGATCTTTAAGGTCATCTAAATCAACCGCGTCGGCTTCGGCAATCTCGGTTTTGGTGCGGTAACGGATAAAGACCGGCTTACCTTGCCACTTCGCCACTACCTGTTGACCTTCTTCAAGGCCGGAAACGTCAAAATCAATCGTTGCCAAAGATAAAGTATCAGCAGCCGGGTTCATCTGATCAATCAGTGGCCAAGCAAAGAATCCAGCGCCAACGACAACAGCAGTGCCGGAGGCTATATGTATGAAGTCCCGACGAGTGGGTTCTTCCTTGTCAGTTGTTGCATCCACGTCAATTTAGCCTTTCAAAGTGCCAATGATCAAATCATTCTTGTAATAGGTTTGGCATACCTATTACAGCAATAGAATCAGAACAGGAACCTGCATACAGCAGAAGCGCATGCAATCAAATCATGCAAAGAGCCCCACCCCGAGTTATATACCCAAGGGATAAAATGCCCACGCAAAAAATTCAACCCAAAAACCACTTAATTTTGTGATTTTTACAAGAGATTTTGCATTAATTACCGATGACTTACCGCAATCAGTAAGGTAAACCGTTTACAAGCGGTATCATTTAACCGGAGCAGCAAATTGTTGAAGTTTCCGATCAGCGGTTTTTTCGGCCAGCAATTAGATCATCAACCACTGTCGGATCAGCCAAAGTAGAAATATCACCCAAATTGCCAAAATCATTTTCGGTGGTAATATAAACAGCTACCGTAACAACCGAGATATATCGTTGTGCTTGAACTGCGGTGTGTAAAAGGTATGGAGCCGACGTGAAATTGTCTAAATCAGAAACCACCAGAAAAAAAGTTCTAGATGCTGCGTATGAATTGTATGTGGAGCGCGGGTTATTCGGTGTTTCAATGAAAGATATTTGCAAAACATCAGGTGTATCCAATGGCAGTGTTTTTCATCACTTCAAATCTAAAGATCAGATCATAGTTGCCGTTTATGTACTGGAACGGGATGCCTATTGGGATGCAGCTGTAACCGCCTTAGAAGACTTTGGCGGCTCGCCTCCAGAAGCTATAGGAGAGGCAGTTAAGGCCACGTTATATTATCAGGAAAAATTCCCGAAACGTCATAGCTTTATGATCGAGTGTGGCGCTTATAGCCGCCTGGAAGGTTTGTTGGAGCCTGTCCGGGCTTTGAACACAAAATTTACAGAACGCTTCATAAAATGGGCGCTACCACATATTCAAGAGGGAACATTGAAAGTGATATCTCCTGAGCTATCCGCAGCGTTTCTTTTTGCTCCGTCACAATGGATTGGGCGAGCCTGGATTAGTTATCAGGCCGAACATAAACCCAGCTATTATGCAAATGATTTGGCAAAAATCACAGCCAATATTTTCCAACCTTAACATCCGTTTTATGTATTGCCTGACAATGCTATTTTAAGAATCTTTATCGTAGATTTACATTCTAGATTGACAATCTATTATTATGCCAATATAAATGTAGTTATTCTGTTAAAACAAGGGGAACACTATGAATAAGATAATCGGAGCGGTCATTGCGACTGCATTTGTCCTATTTGCTAGCGCCGCATGGGCACAAACAGGCGCACCACGGACTTCATCAGCCACATCGCCGGTAAATACACTTAAAATCGGGCCGCCAAAAGGGCAAGGATACACCTGCTTTAATGATGCAGAGGATTCAAAATATTGTAAATGTACTGGCACAGAAGATTGTATGCTTTTGAGAGATTCAGGGAAATGTAGTGGAGAAATTTACGAGAATGACGGCGGTAAAACTGGCGAGTGTGACTCAAGTGGCGCCGACAAACCAACCACCGGTGTATTAAAACTGAAAGCAGCGTCCAACCAAACCCAGCGTGGAACATCGTCAGCGATGACTGTTATTCTTAGCGCAGGAGCAAATGGAGATACGGGTTATAACTGTGATTACGGCAAGAGCAGTATTCCACTGGCCTGTAATTGCGACGGCATCAATGATTGCTTTAAACTGAAAGATTCAGGCAAGTGTCTGGGTGCAAAAATCAAAGACAATCCCAATGGTGTGGGCGGTAGCTGCAAGCCGTAAAATTTCCAGAGTAATAAACTCAACACGAGACAGCAAAAGGGCAGGATTTGCCCATATTTTAGAGGCACTCATCATAAACAAAATATGGGTGATTTTATACAAAAAAAGGAACCAAAGAGCTCTTTCCTTGTAAAGGAAAACCGAATTCTAGAGATTACAAGGAATTAGAAGAAACAAGTCAATGCGGTAAATTTGGATATAAAAAAGAAGATAGAAATTCGATTTGCGAGCCTTAAATTACGCCGCTGTTTTTCTATCGGTTCATCCGACTCTCAATCAATTCCTCAACCACTGTCGGGTCAGCCAAAGTGGAAATATCCCCCAAATTACCAAAATCATTTTCGGCGATTTTACGCAAGATCCTTCGCATGATTTTGCCTGATCTGGTTTTTGGCAGGCCGGGGGCAATCTGAATTAAATCTGGAGAAGCAATCGGGCCAATTTCAGTTCGCACATGCAAGCGTAATTGCTTGATCAATTCTTCGTTGGTTTCAACGCCAACCATCAAGCTGACATAAGCGTAAATCCCCTGCCCCTTTATGTCGTGCGGATAGCCAACAACCGCCGCCTCGGACACGGCCTTATGTGAAACCAGTGCGCTTTCCACTTCTGCTGTGCCCATTCTATGACCGGAGACATTCAGCACATCATCAACCCGCCCAGTGATCCAGTAATAACCATCGCCATCACGCCTACAGCCATCACCAGTAAAATAAAGTCCGGAATATGTGGCAAAATAAGTATCAAAGAACCGCTGGTGATCGCCATAAACACTACGCATCTGCCCTGGCCAAGAAGAACGAATACATAAATTACCCGAAGCTTCCCCAAATAATTCCTTGCCATCAGCATCAACCAACAGTGGATCAATACCAAAAAACGGTTTTGTTGCCGACCCGGGCTTTAAATCAACAACCCCCGGCAAAGGCGAGATCATAATTCCGCCAGTTTCGGTTTGCCACCAAGTATCAACAATCGGGCACTTTGCCTCACCAACCACATTATAATACCAAGTCCATGCTTCGGGATTGATCGGCTCGCCAACTGACCCCAGTAATCGCAAAGACGAACGTTTCGTCTTGGTTACAAAACTGTCTCCTGCCCCCATTAACGCCCGTAACGCCGTTGGCGCAGTATAAAAAATGCTGACTTGGTGTTTGTCACACACCTGCCAAAAACGGCTGGCATCAGGGTAATTAGGCACGCCTTCAAACATCAAAGTGGTAGCACCATTGGCTAACGGGCCATAGACGATATAGCTGTGACCAGTTACCCAACCAACATCGGCAGTACACCAATAAATATCGCCGGGCTTATAATCAAACACGTATTGATGGGTGATCGCCGCATAAACCAGATAACCACCAGAAGTGTGCAATACGCCTTTTGGCTTGCCGGTGGAGCCAGAAGTATAAAGAATAAACAACGGATCTTCGGCGTTCATCACTTCCGGCGGGCAGTCACTAGAAACTTCATCACGTAATGTCTCATAAACAAAGTCACGATCCATTTGCATGGTAACATCTGCGCCAGTACGAGTTACCATCAAAACTGTTCTAACATCGGGACATTTTTGTAATGCTTTATCAACATTGGCTTTTAGCGGAATGGTTTTGCCGCCGCGCACTCCTTCATCGGCAGTAATAACACAGGTGGACTTGCAATCAGTGATCCGACCAGCCAAGGCTTCGGGTGAAAACCCGCCAAACACCACCGAATGCACCGCACCTATTCTAGCGCAAGCCAGCATTGCGTAAGCTGCCTCAACCACCATCGGCATATACAGGGTTACCCGATCGCCTTTTTTCACACCGCGCAACTTTAGCACATTGGCAAACCGGCAGACCTCTTGGTGTAATTGCCGGTAAGTTATAGATTTGGATTGTGTCGGGTCATCGCCCTCCCAAATAATCGCAATTTCATCGGCTCTGGTTTTCAAATGCCGATCAATACAATTATAACTGACGTTTAATTGTCCGTCCTCGTACCACCGAACATGCAGATCGTCTTTGCCCCATGAACAGTCTTTTACCTTGGTATATGGCGTAATCCAATCAAGGCGCTTACCAGCTTCACCCCAAAATTTTTCCGGATCAGCAATGCTCTTGGCATACATGCTCTCGTATTTTGCTTGATCAACATGCGCACTTTGCGCCCATGCATCAGAAACAGGATAAACTTCTTTGGCCATGATATTGCGACTCCCAATTATTCTAGGTTTTCTTTATATATACTCAAAACACTGAATTAAACAGTATTTTGAGTATATTTTATCTTTGTTATCCATCAACTTAACCAAAAAAGCATTTTTTAGTAGTCGCAATCCTTTGCCGTAAAACCGGTTCCCACTTTTACTAGGATTGCTTCATACCCACTTTTTGGGTCTATGGAGTATAACATGATTTTCTTTGCTCGCAGATGCAAGCCCCGTTATAGTCGCAGGCAATTATTGGAGAACTACATGACGATGTTAATAGGCTTACTTACGATCATTGGCGGAATTGCTGCTTTGATGTGGAAAATTTCTCTAGGTATTCAGGCGGCCAAACAAATTGGCGGCGTTGCCAAACAAGTTGCTAACCTACCTCGCAAGATGAAATTTCGCTCGCAAACTGGTAAAGCTGATGTGCAATTAATAACCGATCCACGAGAAGCAGCGGCACTGTTAATGTTATCAGTGGCCAGAGCTGGCGGCCAAGTAACTAAGAGCCAAAAAGATACTATCCTCAATCAGATCACCGGACACTTTAAGCTGTCCACTACTAATGCCGAAGAGTTGCTAACCCATATCTCGTGGCTATCAAAAGACTTGCCCGGTGCCGATAGCGCAATCGCCAAAATGAGTGATACCCTAATGCAATCTGTATCAAATAAAGAGCTGATTGAATTAGAGGACATGCTGATGCAAGTGGCTCATGCTGATGGCAAACCAACATCGGCACAAAAGCAAATTCTCAATCAATTCGCCAAACAGGTGGGAATATGAAAAACCATCATTCCGCCCGTAATGGCCGTGATAATAACTCAGCTATCGCCTGATCAACGTCCAATTTACCGGCAATGATTGCCGCCACTGCTTCGGTGATCGGCATTTCCACGCCTAATTCTTTGGCCAATTTGACCATGGCTGGCGCACTGGCTACCCCCTCGGTAACCGCTAATCTTCCAGATAAAATTTCTGCCAATGGCTTACCCTCACCCAATGCCAGCCCGCACGACATATTGCGCGAAGTTGCCGATGAACAGGTCAATACCAAATCACCAAGCCCGCATAGGCCGCGTAAGGTTTCGGGGTTTGCGCCCAAAGCCAAGCCAAAGCGCACCATTTCGGCAAATCCACGAGTTATCAAAGCAGCATGGGCGCTTTGGCCAAGTTGCTTGCCCAGAACAATCCCGCAAGCAATTGCCAATACGTTCTTGACCGCACCGCCAACTTCGGCACCGATAAGATCACTGGCCAAATAAGGACGAAACGATGGCGTGCCGATGGCTGCCATTAATTTACGTCCCAATACACCGTCTTTACAAGCCAATGTCACCGCCGCAGGTAGTCCGGCGACCACATCCACAGCAAAGCTTGGGCCCGATAAAACCGCCGGCACTGCGCCGGGCAAAGTTTCGGCCAAAACTTGCGTCATCAGTTTGCCGCTATTTTGCTCGATACCCTTGGAACACAACAGTATCGGTTTTCCCTCAACAGAATTTGATTGCAAACCTTCAAAAACCTTGCGGGTAAATTGCGCCGGAACTACTGACAACACTGCATCACAAGCCATTGCATCGGCAGGATCATTGGTCGCGGTAATGTTTTTTTCAAGCGCAAATCCCGGTAAATACATCTTGTTCTCATGGTCTTGGTTGATGCTGTCTTTTACTTCTTCTTCTAGCACCCAAATTGTCACGTCCCGTCCAGCTCTGGCGCAAGTTTGCGCCATTGCAGTACCCCATGCACCGCCGCCAAGAATACCAATAGTTGAAAATTCACTCATGATTTTGGACCTTTCTTTCCCGAACCCGATGCCGGATTGTTTAATGCTGCATTTTCATCAAGCGGCCACCTAGGACGCGCCGCTAGATCAAGCGGGCTTGATCGGCCAATAACTAAATGTTCAGCACCAGCCAAAGCTATCATTGCGCCATTATCAGTACAAAACCGCAAAGGCGGGGCAATGAAACCAAAGCCATGATCCCCGGCAAGATTTTGCAAATCATCGCGTATGGTCTGGTTGGCCGCCACTCCGCCAGCCACCACCAAATTAGTTTTTGTGAACTCAGTAGCAAAACGCACCAGCGCCTTAGCGGTTTGTCTTGCTAATGTCTCACTCGCCGCCTTTTGGAAGCTGGCCGCAAGATCAGCTTTAGCCTGTTCACACGGCTCGCACACATTTTGCCAGTGTCTCTGTACTGCACTTTTAAGACCAGCAAATGAAAAGTCACAACCTTCGCGCCTTTGTAATGGCCTAGGCAAATCAAAACGATTGGCATCACCTGTTTTGGCGATTTTCTCTACGGCTGGCCCGCCGGGAAAGCCAAGTCCCATAATCTTGGCGGTTTTATCAAATGCTTCGCCAACCGCATCATCAATAGTTGAACCATAGCGATGATATTTGCCCAAAGCCTCAATTGCCAATAATTGAGTATGGCCGCCAGAAACTAACAATAGTAAATACGGAAAATCCAACTTTGCCGCCAAGCGCGGACTAAGAGCGTGCCCCTCAAGGTGGTTAATTCCCAAAAACGGCAAGTCTGCACCAAGTGCCAATGCTTTGGCGGTCATCATTCCAACTAATACCCCGCCGATTAAGCCCGGCCCACTGGTTGCGGCAATTCCATCAAGCTCGCTCAAAGCTAAATCAGCCTCACTTAAAGACCGAAGCACCATCTTATCCATAATATCAGCATGGGCTCTGGCAGCAATTTCTGGCACTACGCCGCCAAATGGCTCATGTTGTTCTACCTGAGAGAATATACAATCAGACAATATTTCAACCTGTCCATTATCATGCAAGCGCACAATTGCCGCCGCTGTTTCATCACAAGAGCTTTCAAGCCCCAAAACGGTAACAGATCCGGTATTGTTCGACATTTTAGGTACTTTTGTTTGCATAAACATTCGATACCATTATGCCGCTATGCTAAGCAAGTTTTGCTTTGCTTATACCTGCCTGTTTGGTTAAGTTTAACGCAACACCTTTTTTGTAGTGGAAAACAATGACCAAGAAACAATCAAAAACTCCAAACCCGTCCGAAGATGTAATTGATGCCGAATTCGAGCCAGTAGAAGAAAACCATAGTGAACCAAAACAACCACGCCAACGCCCGGCTTGGCCATTAGTTTGGAGCTTGTTTATTGTAGCGGTTTTGGCTGGTGGCCTGCTTGGCATTATTGGTGGCAAGATATTTAGCGCACCAATAGCCCAGATAAATGATCAACAACTTGCCAGCAAAGTTGAGACGCTAACAAAACAGATTGAACAAATATCCCAAAAGTTGCAGCAGATTGAAAGTGCTTCTTTGCAAAATCAAACCAGTACTGAGACTTTGCAAACGCAAGTGAAAGGACTAACTGAACAACTTGTTGCAATACGATCAGAGATAACCGAACCGCAAGAGGCGGCAATTACAACTGAACAAATTGATGATGTTTTATCGCGTTTGCAAAAACTTGAAAACCGCCCCTTACCGATTGCCACTAATGACGGCGAGATTGATCTGGCACCGTTACTGCAGCCATTTGAGCAAAGATTGAACCAGCTGGAAAACAAACCGCAAAACACCGTAGACACAACAAATATCTTTGAGCGGTTGCAAGCATTAGAACAGCAAGAAACAACACAAACTAAGACAGTTAACTTAGACACAATTCTTAACCGCTTGGACAGTCTTGAAACTGGCATAATAAATAATGATCAAAGCGCGGCCAAAAAACTGGTACTGGCTGACTTAAAATTAGCCGCTCAAGGATCGGAGCCATTTCCAGTGCAATATGCTGCCATGGATTTACAGTATGCAGGTAATTCGGAACTACAACAATTATCCAAGATTGCCGCCACTGGCGCACCGACTAGATTACAATTAACAGAGCAGTTCCAAAGCCTAATTCCTGAAATTTTACTACAAGCCGCAAAACCAGCTGATGATGCAGGTCTTGGCGCAAAAGCTGCCGCCTCTTTACGTGGATTGGTTGTGGTTCGCAGAACCGATGGCAAAGGTAGCGATCTGGAGATCACCCTAAACCAAGCTCAAAGCGCATTAGCTAATGATGATCTAACAACGGCAATAAACAAAATGCAAACTTTGAACGGCGCACCCGCCAAAGCCGGTGAGAACTGGTTGCAACAGGCGGTAAAACGACAAAAGCTCGAGCAAGTTGTTAGCGCCTTGTTGAAGCAGCAAGCAATGGAGAGCAAATAATGATCAGATTGATTATAACGGTTCTGCTGGTATTGCTAATCGCCGCCGCTGGCTGGTGGTTGGCCAGCCAGACAGGTTTGGTGGTGATCGAGGCCTTTGATCGTGAAATATCTTTATCCCTGCCGGTTGGTCTGGCGGCTTTATTGCTACTTACTTTGCTTATGTTTGTTGTTTGGAGTGCGGTTGTTTGGCTGGTGACATTACCTAAAAGACTGAAAAAACTGCAAACCCTGTCAAGACGTGAACGGGGCTATGACGCATTGGAAAGAGCCTTAATAGCCTCAGCCTCTGGCGATA